>VRUD01000004.1 GCA_019456305.1 Cytophagales bacterium
AAGCAAATCAGCGATATTCTCCCCTGCCTCCCCATTCCCATATATAAAACTTTGTTCGTATTTTCCGTTTGAGATCTGTTTCCCGATTGCATTTATTATTTCGTTCTTATTATAACCGGTATCCATCACATTGCCGGCTCTTTCCCTGTTATTCTGACGTGTACCAATATTTATGATGGGCACGCCCATATATGAGCTTTCCCTTATACCGATAGAAGAATTACCCACCATGCATTTACAATTATACATCAGCTTCAGAAAATCACCGGAACGCATATTTTTAAAAAACCGTATATTCTCAGGATTTTCCAGTTCCCTGAAAGTTCTGATCGCCTTTGATGTACCATCAGAGCCGGCATCAATATTGGGCCAAAACCAAAAAGTGGGCATGTTTATATCTTTTATTGCATGCAAAGTTTCTAATGCCTGAACCTTTGCAACTTCATATTCGGTGGTAACCGGATGCTGCATAACAACTATATAGCCATCAGAAAAATCTATTTCATTCCCCACCCCTCCATATTTTTTAATAGGATCAAAGTCCAGTGCGGGATCATTAAGGATTTCCTTTGCCAGATCTATGGAAGGACAGCCGGTATGATAAACACACTCCGGGTCTTCACCCATGCTTATCACTTTTTCTGCAGCTTTATGCGTTGAAACAAAATGAAAATCTGCTAATTTAGTAATTGCGTGGCGCACTTTATCATCTATGGAACCTGTTTCTTCCCCACCCTGCACGTGAACCAAAGGGATATTCATATAAGCGGCTGCTATGGCAGTCGCTATGGTCTCAAATCTATCAGCAACGGTTATTACAACATCAGGGGAAAGATTTAAAAAAACATTTGATAGCTCCAACATTCCCAATCCTGTTGTTTTTGCCATACTCGTTAGGTTATCCCCCTCTATCACGTTATAAACTTTGGCAGCAATCTCAAATCCGTCTTCCTTAATATAGTTGATAATTGAACCTAATCTTTCAAGCAAAGCAGAGGTGCTTACAACCAATTGAAGTTCCATGTCTTTGTGCTTGTTTATTGCCTGCAGCGCTGTTTTAATTCTACTATAACTTGGCCGGGCGGTTATTACTACACAGACTTTACGTTTCATAATGAAAAAAATGAGTATATCTATTTATCTCTTAATCTACTTGCGATATATCTAAACACGTCAATGAGTTTATACTTTGAAGGCAAAATTTTATCTTCCACATGCTTATGATGGGGAAAAGACGCTATATTGGAGTGGTGGGGTGCATTATCCCACCCAATTATCTGCTTGTTTAATTCATCCAGCCAATAGTAGCTATAACGTTGCAAAGATTTATTAAATCTTTTTTCCCAAATCCTTAAACTACTTCCGTCAATAAGCCTCAATCTGATTTTAGTAAACTCAAAACCATATCTTTGTATTGTAGAGGTAAATTCTATGGTTTCAATAATATCACCAAATTCTTCTAAAATATCAGTCATTAGATTTTCCTAACACAAATCTCAAATCTTTTACTAAACTTTGTGCTTTATTGAAAACATCATTCCAAAAGGACCATTCAACAAAGTCTTCATGCAGCTTATGATCAGCATTCTTAGGAAGCGTTTTTTTGAAACCTTCAAAACTTCCATGGTATATCTGCTCAAATTTCAGTATGTTCTTTTTTGCTTCTCCTAACTCCACCTCTTTCTCCTTTAGTTGTATAGCAGCCACTTCTCGTAAGGCGCCTGTCAAAAGCTTATCGCGCAATTCAGGATCTATATTAGAAAATCTATCAGGTATTGATAATTCTATTTTAGTCATAATTGTGATATGTTTTTAATTATTAATAAACTACTAAATCTTACCTCAATCATCTTTGTCTAACATTTTTTTTAAATCTTCAATATTATCTGAAAAGGTCAACAATCCTTTCTCAAATTCACTTAATGAATCAATATGATTTTGGTAAATTTTTTCACGTTGGCTTTTAATTAAATAGCGTTTAGTAATAAAATATAAATCCTTGATTTCTTCTGTACTTAACTCTTTTATTTCTCCTACTATTTTTGTAAAAGTATTCATAGTATATGGATTGTGGATTACAAATTTAGCAAATTATTTCAATTCTAAAAAATAAACCAACCAAATGTCAGAAAAGTTTGGTAGGTGTGGCACACCTGTCGTTAAAAAGCCTTAGGACACCTTTAAGGTTTTTAAAATCTTATTAAGGGGAGGTGTGCCACATCTTACTTTCGTTTTGGTAGGTGTGGCACACCTTAAATCATATCAACCTAAATCATCCATGCTCAGAAAATGATCTTCCGGCACGTCCCTTATTAGCTTTTTCCCTATTATATTATTAATTTCACCGGGAGGTATCCCGTTTCCCGGCTTCTTAAAAGTGAGGTCTTCGTTTTTAAGGATCGTTCCTTTTTTTAATTTATTTTTTGTGATGATGCTTTTTGTAAAAAGCTTCCTTACAGACCGCATTTCAGAATAGATCTCATCTTTTTTTACAGGGTTTGCGTTCACCAGTTCAATATACCTAATCCCTTCCACTAAGGTTTTTAGCTCTTCAAGAGTAACTGATGCCGCTACATCCGGGCCGAACATCTGGCGGCTGAATGTTACGTGAATTTCCAACAGATCCATCCCTGATGCTGCACCTGCCAGGCCCGGGAAAATTGTCCCGGAGTGGTCAGAAAGCCCGGCCGGGCATTTGTATCTTCGCCTGAAATCATGGATTAAATTCAAACCTATTTTCTCTGGCGGACAAGGATAGGCTGCTGTACATTGCATTACAGCGTACTGGATCCCTTTCTTTTTAAATAAATTTACAGCCTGGTCTAACTCTTTAATGGCGCTCATTCCCGAAGAGATAATAACAGGCTTTTTTGTTTGTGCAATTTTATCCAACAGTGGTGTATTATTTACTTCTCCGGAGGCAATCTTCCAAACTTTAATCCCTATATCTTCCAGAAGATCAACAGCTTCAAAAGAGAAAGGCGAACTTAAAAACAACAATCCTTTTTCTTCTGCATGTTCTTTCAGGCCTTTCCATTGCACTTTTGTAAATTCCATCCTTTTCCAATAGTCATAGCGGGTTTTGTCTTGTTTGCTAAATTTCACCCGCCAGGGTTCTTCAGGAGTACTCTCTGCCTCTGCAATATGTGTTTGAAATTTAACAGCATCTGCACCGGCATCTGCAATGGCATCAATATAGGCATGCGCTGTACCTAAGCTGCCATCATGTGCCTGGGCCACTTCAGCAATTAAGCAGCATTTGTGCGTATTTTTATTAATACTTTCAAATAACATGGATTATTAGTCATTTAAAATTTTATACAAAGCATCGGCAACTCTTTCAGATGCCTTACCGTCACATACCCCGCACTCTATATATTTAGTTTTTTCTCTTTGTTCCAGATCCACGTCAGGGTTCTCCAAATATTTAATAATATATCTTTCTAATTCTTCAAATGATTTAGCTACTTTAACGCCTTTTAGGTCAATTAATTTCTTCAAATGCAAATATTCCTGCGTTCTTCTTACAGATCTAAACCATGGTAGCTGCTGGTCAGCATCAAAGGAGGTCAAAATTACAGGCTTATTTTGTACAATTGCATCAATTGATAATGTAGAGCCGGAATTCATTGATACGGAACAGCCGAAAATTAAGTTCACTAATTTAATTAAATCTTCGTCTTTCATATTCCAACGTAATTTACTTTCCTCTTCAAGTAAAGGAAAATCAACTGCCACCCTTTCATTTTGTATTTTTTTTAAACGAGGCAGCCAATTAAGATCCGCCAAATTACCCTGCACATTTTGAGGGTGCGGCCTGACCACCAACTGCATATCCCTGCCAAAATCATTTTTCGTGATCTTATTTGCCAGCCATTCAACGATGTCTATTTCATGTGGTGCGAAATAAGGAGAACTCATTCCCAAAAACAGGTATGGTTTTTCAGGATCAAGTTTTAAAAGTTTCATGTAATGGTTCAATTTCTCAGTATCAGGACTTAAAATATGTTTATCAAAATGCGGGACACCTGTTTCAAATATTTGCTTTTTTTCAAAATTGTAATATTCCACAATTTCACCTGACATAATAGGCCCCCAGGAAATAAAATAATCTGAAACTGCCGGGAAATGGCCTTTGCAGGTAATATTATCCCAACTTAATAGCTGGGTAACAGTTTTTATTTTATTGCGTACTCCCATGTGAATAAATGAACCCTCCAGAAAATCTGCCGGATACGTAGCAATTATCAAATTTGGGTTAATTTTTTTGATCAATTGAGCTACATTTTTATTTTTAAGCATGATTTTTTCAAACTTTTTGAAAAGTTCAACCATCCATTGATTTTTTCTTGAAAACAGGTGCAAAGGATAATAAATATAAGGAGTTATCTTTTTCCAGGGAATAATGCTTTCGTTAAATTTGATGCTTCTCAGATGTTTTGACCAAAGTGCAGGGTTATTTTTGATATCTTCGTAAATATAGCTTCTTAAAACTAAATATTCAGAGATCAATAAACGATTGGTTTTGGGGGTTTGAAATATCGAAATTCCTAGCCTGTTGGCAGTGGATTGCATACTTTCCTCATTGGCATTTGGTGTGACGATTGCTATTGACAATCCTTTATGCTTTAAATGAGGTATCAAATCTGAATCAAAGATCATTCTGGCAGAAAAACCGTGGCTTATAATATAACATATATCAAAGTTCATTCTTTTCATACAAAAAATTTGCAAACTCCAGATCAAATTCATCATTAATATCAATAGATCTTTCCCGTGGCATTACGTAGCCTTTACAAACGTCTCCGATTATTTTTCGACTGTCTATAACACGCCTTTTTGATGCATATACCGAACCATTCCTGATATACAATTTTGGTATCTGATGTGCTGCCGTAAGCCCTTTTTCATCTTCAAAATATGGTAACAGCACCGAATCTTTCAGTAGCTTTATTTTTTTTGGATGAAGGGCATGACTCAATTCACAAACGCTAACACTGCTGTCAACATTAGCATCTTCTAATAAGCGAATGGTATTTTCTATGTCTTCATTTGTAGTAAATGGGGAGCTGGGCTGTAAAATAACTATGTACTCAAAAAGGTTATCATTATCTTCTGTCTCATTCAGTGCATGTCTTACATATTCGATAGCTAAAGATTTATCACCTGAAATTTTCCCGGGTCTTTTGAGTTTGGTTATTTTATTGTATTGACTTGCCAGGTTCAATATTTTTTCATCATCTGAAGACAAAACGATCGTGGTCAATACGCTGGTATTAATAGCAGCCTCTATGATCCACTCAACAAGACGCTTTCCGCCAATTTCTCTTAGGTTTTTATTTTTTACCCTTTTAGAATCGCTTCTTGCAGGGATAATTGCCAATATGTTTTTTTTACCATTCAATTTAAACTATGATTTTATTCTAATGTCAAAATTAAAATTCATAATATCCACGATTTTAACCTGATGAAAATCCCTATGTAAAGGATTCAAAATAAAGTTATATTCCTGCGGAACAATAGTTGAAGGTATACGAATTATTAAAAATTCATTTTTTATTAAAATTTTTGAACCTAATTTTTTATTTTCAAATACTCAACCACCTTTTTTGCAATAAACACTTCTGTCTTCTCAAAAGATTCCTTTGTATTTCCACCAATATGCGGAACGATCAATAAGTTGGAATTATTATTTGCATAATTGATCAAAGGATGATCTTCGGTAATATCCGGCTCTCCATCCAAAACATCCACGGCAGCGCCAGCGAGTTGTTTTTTGTTTAATACATCAATCAGCGCCTGTTGGTCTACCACACCACCTCTGGAAGTGTTGATCAAAATTGAGCCCGGTTTAAAGTAAGAGAGTTCCTCTTTTCCTATCAAATTTCTTGTTGTGTCATCATAGTTTACGTGTAAGCTCACAATATCAGACTTGCTGATCAAATCATCCAATGTATTCACCTTGATCGCCAGGTCATCGGGAAAGTCCGGCCGAATATCATAACCTAATACATTCATTTTAAATGCCTTAAAGTAACCGGCAACAATTTTACCTAATCTCCCCATACCAACAATTCCAACGGTTTTCCCATACAGCTCAGTTCCCTGGAACAGATCTCGTTTCCAGGCGCCCTGCCTGACAGAATTTACAGCTTCGGGGATTTTTCTAATTAAAGCCAGGGTAATTCCAATAGTCAATTCTGCTGTGGCCCTTATCTCTTTTAAAAATTCCGTTTCCCCTTTCAGGCTGATCACTTTAATGCCGTACCGGCTGCAAGCTTCCGCGTCAATATGGTCAATACCTGTAACCGGACACGCAATTACACAGCAGCGATTATTTTTATTTATCATTTCACGGGTAACCCTATCAGAAAGCCTAAGCCACACAACATCAAAATCTTTGATTGCTTCTCTTATGCCTGATTGCCGGGTATGATCAAAAAAAATCTGACCGGCTTCTTTTAAAATATTGATCGCCTGATTGCTAAACTTTTCAGGAGCTGCTATATAAATCTTGATTTGCTTCAATTAATTCGTATTTTTGCACAAAATAAACATTTTTTTATTAAAAATCCTTATTTTTACCCGTATTAGGTGTCGCACACCTTGAAGAAATTATTTTGAACTATCAAACCCATGCCAGATCCAAAACAATACATAATCCAACAAAACGAAGTTGATTTTAAAAGAATAATCTTTCTGATTGCAAGAAACTGGCTGCTGATCTCTATTATCACAGCCATTACTTTGTCAATTGGTTATTTTATGATAAGATATTCAACACCTATCTATACATCAAGTGGAACGCTGCTCATTAAAGACAAAATGAACACTAGTGTAGGTACGGATGCAATATTAGAAGAATTGGACTTGTTTAATATAAAACGAAATATTGAAACTGAAGTAGAGATACTTCTGTCACGCTCGCTGATCAAAAGAGCATTATCCGGTATTGATGTTAATGTTTCATACTTTCATGCCGCACGGCAAAAACTAAAAGACCATGAATACTATAAAGATCCTCCTTTCATTGTTGAAACTAAGTATGCAGCCAAAGAACTTTATAACAAAGTTTTTAATGTAGAACTATTGGATAATAACAAATTTGTATTAACAAATAATGGAAATAAAAGCACCCACCATTTTGGCGCTGCCATAAATGAGTGGGGGATTACAATTACTAAAAATTTAAAAAATCTTAACAACATGCCTGATGTAACCTATTCATTTATTGTACATGATACTCTTACTCTTATTAATAAATTTAAAGCAGGGCTGGAAATATTTCCTCCCGGTAAGAAAATTTCAGTAATAAAAGTATCCTTTAAAGACCGCATACCTGAAAGGGCAAAAGATTTTATTAATGCTGTATTAGACGCTTATATATCCCGGGAGAAGGAAGATAAAACACAGATATTAACAAATACTATTAAATTTATTGACTCACAACTGAAGGATATCCAAAATAATTTAATATTCGCAGAATTCAGCCTTGAGAAATATAAAACAGATCACGGAATAGTTGATTTAGAAAAAGAAACAGAATTATCAATTACCAGATTATTTCAATATGACAAAGAAAAAGTAATATTAGAATTGGAGCTTCAATCCTTAGATTCTTTATATTCTTACATCATACAAAATAAAGACTTAAATTTAATTGCTCCGGCATTTATAGAAAAACAAGACCCTTTACTTTCCTTATTGATCAAAGATCTAATAGCAAACCAAACCAGAAAGCGATACTTATTAACAAATTCCTCAGAGTTAAATCCTGCTATAAAACAATTAATGCTTAAAATTGAAGATATTAAAGCTTCTCTGGTCGAAAATATTAACAATGTAAGAAAAAGCGCCTTGGATAATTTAAACAACCTTAAATTAAAGATCAAAAAGTATGAAAAAAACCTTAATACCATCCCCGCAACAGAGCGTGAATATATAGGTATTCAAAGACATTTTGTAGTAAATGAAAACATCTACATGTACTTACTTAAAAAGCGGGCAGAGATATCAATTGCTAAAGCAGCCACTGTTGCTGATAACGCAGTACTTGATTATGCTATTACGCCTACTGCTCCGGTATCGCCAAGAAAAAAACTTACATATATTGCCGCTTTACTCTCCGGAATATTATTATCCCTTGCATATATTTTCACGAAAGACTTTCTGGATGATTCCATTACCAGCAGAAGCCAGCTCGAAACTTTGAGTGATATACCCGTACTGGGCATTATTGGGCATAGTGCCGTTGGCAAAAAAAGAAATCTTGTCGTTATTGATAATCCCAAATCAGCGCTGGCTGAATCCTTCAGATCGGTCAGAACAAACCTTCAGTATATGGCCAGTGATGTTGATAAAAAAGTGATCTTAGTTACTTCAACAATAAGTTTGGAAGGGAAAACCTTCTGTGCTATAAATCTTGCTGCGATATTGGCATTTTCCGGGAAGAAAGTCATTTTAGTTGGTTTTGACCTGAGAAAACCCGAGATCCAAAAAGATTTTGGCATGACCAATGATGACGGGATAAGCCAGATATTAATCGGTAAAGCTACTTTAGATGAAACGATAAAAAGCTCTAAAGTAGAAAATCTGGATATATTGACCGCAGGGCCGAAACCTCCTAATCCTTCTGAACTCATTATGCACCCCAAAACCAAAGAGATTATTGAAAAGCTGAAGAAAAAATATGACTACATTATCATAGATACGCCCCCGATAGGGATCGTTACAGATGCACTTATATTGATGGGCTATGCAGATATTAACCTGTATCTTGTCAGACAAACATACTCCAAAAAACAGCATATTGAGACTGCAAACCAGTTGCTAAAAGACGGAACAGCTAAGAACCTGACGCTGTTATTAAATGATACAAAAAGAGACCGAATTTATGGGTACGGTTATGGATACGGCTATGGTTATGGATACGGGTATGGATATGGCTACGGATATTACGAAGAAGACAAAAAACAGAATGGTATGTTAAGAAAGATCAACGGGCTGTTTAATTCAAATGGCCTGGTAAGAAAAGTCGCAGGGCTGTTTAAATAATGGAAAATGGGAGATGGGAGATGGAAAATGGGAGATGGAAAATGGAATATCCGGGGTAGTAATTTGTATCAATAATTTCTTATAATAATGGATGACAAAACCATAGAATTACTGGAAAGAACATCTAAATTTGGAGTTGAGATATTAAAATTTATTAAATATCTAAGAAGATGGAAAATGTAAGATGAGTGAAGTATATTCCCATTTACCATTTACCATTTTCCATCAAAACGCGTCTTCAATATGCAAGATATCAAAAACGCCCTTTTCTAAAGTAACTGAAATGATATCAAAACGTATCTGCCCGCCACTCCCCGGCTCATGCCTCCTACCCCATGGCGATTCTTCCATGAAATTTTCAGCAGCTTCTTGTATCAGTTCAACCTTTTTTTCATTCACTGCCTCTTCAGGGTAACCAAAATCAATCCTTTTCCTTGCTTTCACTTCCACAAATATCAGCAGGCCTTCCTTTTGAGCAATAATATCAATCTCAGCCCTTTTATACCGGTAGTTCCGTTTAAGAATTTCATAACCATTTTTTTGAAGAAATTGGACGGCAAGATCTTCCCCTTTTTTCCCGAACTCTATGTGACCAGTCATGATACTAATATACGAATAAAAAAATGCTAATATACGAATGAATACTAATCCCGCCTTTGGCGGGACTAATAATGAAATCTATATTAAGAAGCAGAGTAAAAATATTCGTATAATTAGTATAAAGTAGTATATTAGCATTATAATTAGCATATTTGCATCGGGGATTCGTATTATGAAAAAATTAATATCTGGATTTAGCAAACAGCTCAAAGAAGCAATAGAAATTGGTAAGCAATTAAAACTAACAAAACCTGGCGCTGAGATCAGAAACATCGTTGTTGCAGGCATGGGTGGTTCGGGCATTGGCGCCAATTTAGTGGAATCCTTTACCGCTGATAAATTAAAGGTTCCTTTTGTTATTACAAAAAATTATGAAATCCCCGGGTTTGTGGGCAAAAATACGCTGTTTGTAGCTTCCTCCTATTCGGGCAATACCGAAGAAACCTTATCCTGCATTAAACAAGTCCTGAATAAAAAAGCAAAAATAGTTTGTATCACATCCGGTGGAAAACTTCTGGAAATGGCAAATGAAAAAGATCTTGATCATGCCAAAATTCCTTCGGGCATTGATTGCCCGAGAGCCTGCCTTGGCTACTCGTTTGTTCAATTGCTCTTTATTTTAAATGGCTATGGATTAATGAGCAACAAATTTATTGATGATCTTTTAGCAAGTATAAAATTAATAGATCAACTAAGTGATAATATTCACAAACAGGCAAAGGAAATTGCCCAACGATTACATCATAAGCTGCCAATCATATATGTTGACAATAGATCAGGCGCTGTGGCTACCCGTTTTCAGCAGCAAATAAATGAAAATGCCAAGCAGATATGCCATGTGAATCTATTCCCTGAAATGAACCACAATGAGCTTGTAGGCTGGGAGTTCCCGGAAAATATTTTTTCACAAACAGCTGTAATAATAATTCGTACCGGTTATGACCATCCGCGAAATTCTGTCAGAATGAATATATGTAAGTCGATTTTTGAAAGAAAATGTGGTTCGGTATTAGAAATAAAAGCGACTGGCAATTCGCTGATAGAACAATCTATCTACCTGATACATTTATTGGATTGGGTGTCTGTCTATCTTGCAGAATTGAACGAAATTGACCCGTTTCCTGTTGATATAATAAATTATTTGAAAGGAGAATTATCTAAACTAAAATAAAATAAATTTTTATTACCTTTGAAATATGAAATATAAAGTAAATCTAAAGAAATCAGAAGAAGGTTATGCTGTATGGGTTCCAGGTTTACCTGGTTGTTGCTCACAAGGGCAAACAGAAAATGAAGCCCTGGAGAATATTAAAGATGCTATACAGGCATGGTTAATGACAGTAGAAGAACTGAATAAAGAAGAAGAATCTCGTTATGTAGAAGTAAATCATGCCTAAGATACCAGGTATAAACCACAAGAGAGCTATACACGCTTTTGAAAAAGCAGGTTTTTGGATTGCAAGACAGGGAAAACATATAACGATGACCAATGGAAAACAAACTGTTACCATTCCCAGAGCAAATCCAATTAATGCTTTTACAATGGCCGATATTGTAAAAGGGTCAGGTCTAACTATTGAGGAATTTAAGAAACTTTTATGAGGTAAACTGTATGAATATAACTCATTCATTAAAAAAGTGTCAAAAAACAAAAAAGTCCATTTCAAACATCTCGGACTGATTGATTATAAAAAGGCCTGGGATCACCAGGAGCAATTATTCTCGAAAATTATTGACATTAAGCTTAAAAACAGAAAATTAGATCACCAGGATCATATTCCTACCCCAAATTACCTGCTCTTTTGTGAACATCCCCACGTGTATACCTTAGGCAAAAGTGGCTCCAAAGACAATTTATTAGTGAATGAAAAAGGGCTTAAAGAGAAAGATGCGGCATTTTATGCTATAAACCGGGGTGGCGATATTACCTATCACGGACCCGGACAAATCGTTGGCTATCCTATTTTTGATCTTGATAATTTTTTTACGGATATTCATAAGTATCTTAGACATTTGGAAGAAGCTGTAATTCGAACTTTAACAGATTACAATATCAATGCCAGGCGTATTGAAGGTTTAACAGGCGTATGGGTTGATAATAAACAAGATAATAGCTCCCAAAAAATTTGTGCAATAGGGGTAAGAACAAGCAGGTGGGTTACCATGCATGGCTTTGCTTTTAATATCAATACCGACCTTTCTTATTTCAATAATATTATCCCCTGTGGCATTTCGGGCAGATCGGTAACTTCTTTGGCTTTGGAACTTAATAGGGTGATTGATATTAAGGAAGTTGAAATAAAGCTCATGGATCACTTCCGTGAACTTTTTGGGTTGACAATCGTTAATACTAATTAATAAAATGAAAAAAGATATCTCCTTTCCACCGGTAGAAGATGTTGCGGTAGCTATAGCCCGCAAAAAGAGCAGTGTAAACAATTATGATTGGTATGTTTTTTTGATAAATAATAATGACATAGCATTAAAAAACGTATTGGTCAGCTCCAAGGGCTATGGATACCAGGATGGTAAAGAACGTAAAACCTCTGTACTAAGGCATCTCATAAACAAATTAGAACCTCAATGCCATACTATCATAGAACCCATTGATCCCGCCATTTTCCATCTCTGTAATGAATTTTGGGTAAGCTATTACATCAAAAAGCAGATATATGATAAAAAATTTATATTTGTGCCGGAAAGTATCATTGAGAAAAATTTAATGAATATACCACAACTTAATTTGGAAGGAATCTTGCATGAATAAGCGCATAGCGCTTAGAGCATGGCGCATAGCGCATGGCGTAAGACTACGGGTTGCTTTTACGCTATGCGCTTTGCTCTATGCGATTTTAATTATGACTAAATTTAGATTTCAAGATTTGGGAATATAGCAATTATCAAGAAAAATAACTAATTTTAAAAAAACTCTTTGAGCAAAGCGCAGTGCACTTTACCCCGCCAACTGGCGGGGCCATGCGACCATACGGTCGGGCGTATGCCCGCTATGCTCTATGCGCATTACCATGTTTGATACTAATTATCTAAAAAACATCCTCTTCCTTGACATTGAAACAGTTAGCTGCGAAGAATCTTATGACCAAATAGACGACAGGTTAAAAAGTTTATGGGATAAAAAGGCTCAATATATCAACTTGCCGGAATTGAGTAATAAAGAGAAATTCTACGAAAAAGCCGGCATTTATGCAGAATTCGGGAAGATCATAACGATCGGAATAGGTTATTTTTCAAAAAATGAATCTGCTGAATTAACTTTCCGGGTAAAAGCAATTGCCTCGCATAACGAAAAAGATGTACTTGCAGATTTTAAGCATCTGCTTGAAAATAAATTTGATGCCTCAAAACTTTTCCTTTGCGCGCATAACGGTAAAGAATTTGATTACCCCTATATATGCCGCAGGATGCTGGTTCATCAAATAGGCCTGCCAAAGGCGCTTGATATTTCTGATAAAAAACCCTGGGAAGTTCGCCATCTTGATACGATGCAAATGTGGAAATTTGGTGACTATAAACACTATACTTCTCTTGATCTGCTTGCTGCTCTTTTCGGTATTCCTACAAGCAAAGACGGGATAGACGGCAGCATGGTGAATCATGTTTATTACAAAGAAAAAGACCTGGATAAAATTGCTGAATACTGCAAAAGAGATGTGGTAGTAACGGCTCAGTTGTTTTTAAGGTTGAACAATCATCCTGTTATTGATGAGGCGAATATTCATTTGTTGTGAATGCAGAAGTGCTAAACTATTTTTTTTATCTTTACGTAGTAAATAAAATTATGGAAACAATCAAAATAAAAGTAGATACCAAAGAGAACGCAAATTTTTTAATCAAACTCTTCACAGATCTAAATTTTATTAGATCCATTGAACAGAATGGGACTAGTGTAAAAGAATTTGATAATTACGTTACACCCGGTGAACCAATGAGTATTGAAACTTTTAGGATGCGTATTAAAAAAGCCGAAAGAGATATTAAAAAAGGAAAGATGCATACATCCGGAGCGATACGCCAAATGATGGAAAAATGGTAATAAAAGTTAGGTGGACAGAGAATGCTCTGGATTCGTTAGAAAAATTATTCAATTATATTGGTGAAGATTCCCCACTTAAAATGCAGTAGAATTTACTTTAAAACTACTTGATTTTGTTGATACTTTTATGGAATTATCTGTTTTTTGCACCTCCTTATAAAACATTATTATTAAAAAATGAAATCTTCAGCCCCGTTTGAAAGGAAATTAATCCACTTCACCTTAATTTTTATAATTGTTGTTGCAGCAGGATATAAATTATTCACTGTAGTGAACGACCCCCAACATCATCGGGAAGTGCAACGTGTGCGTTCACTACAATATGATGAACAGAACATGCTAACCTTTCCTAAAGGCAGCAATTATGAAAAAGAGTGGCAAAAAGTTGACTCATTAACAAAAAAAGGACTGAACAAATCAGCCCTCAAGGCTGTAAATGCTATTTATGCCAAAGCAAAAGCAGAGAACAATGCTCCCCAGTTTGTAAAGGCAGTTATCCACAAAATGAAGTTCAGGTCTGCCATTGAAGAAGATGCTGTTGTAAAATCAGTCATTGAACTTCAGCAGGAAATAGAAAGTGCCTCATTCCCTGTAAAGCCCGTGCTGCACTCTATGCTGGCAGAGATCTACTGGAGTTATTATCAGCAAAACCGCTACAAGTTCCTGAATCGTTCAGAAACCCTCAATTTTGACCAGGAAGATATCCATACCTGGGGCCTCAAAAAAATTGTCAAAGAAGTTATAAAAAATCATCACTTCTCTCTCCGAAATACAGACAGCCTGAAAAGAACTCCCCTGAATATCTATGACGAAGTTATTCATTCCCCCCTTACTAAAGGGAGGTCTGGGGGTGACAAGGTGGTATCCAGAAAATTAAGGCCTACCTTATACGATTTTCTTGCACATCGTGCCGTTGATTTTTATATGAATGAGGAATCATCATTGACCAAACCTGCTTATAAATTTGAACTTGACAGTAAAGAGTATTTCCAACCAGCCGGCCAATTCGTAAATCTTTCCATTACAACCAAAGATTCATTATCCTTAAAATTCTATGCAATCAATATTCTACGGGATTTATTAGAATTTCATTTAGAAGATCAGGATCCTGCTGCTTTAATTGATGTGAATTTAAAAAGATTGAAGTTTGTCCATGATCATGTAATCATTGAAAACAAGGATAGCCTGTATCTTCAAGCCTTAGAAAAATTTGAAAACAAGCACAAAGTACACCCCGCTTCAACAAACGTCTCTTACCAGGTTGCAAATCAATATTTCCTGAAAGGTGAGAAATATAACCCCAGGCAATCTGAAAAGAATAAATGGGATAAGAAAAAAGCATTAAAAATATGTGATCGTGCCATCAAGCGTTTTTCGGAGGCAGGTGGGGCTAAAAATTGTAGGTATCTGATCGCCAGGATAAAAGAAAAAGCATTGTCCTTTACGATTGAAAATGTAAATCTTCCCGATAAACCTTTCAGGGCGCTGGTAGCATACAAAAACGTGGAAAAGATATATCTCCGCGTTGTAAAGACTGACCGGGCAGAGATAAACAGCCTCAAGCAAGGTTATAGCTACCAGAAAAATCTGCTTGATCATTATTCAAAGAAGAGATCAATACATAGTTGGTCAATTACTTTACCTAATGACAAGGATTTTCAAAAACATTATGTAGAAATAAAGATACCGGCTCTTGAAATTGGCCAATATGTAATTTTAGCAGGAACAGATGAGAAGCTAAGCTATCACGAAAATGCTGTTGCCTACACATTTACCACCGTCTCCAATATCAGCTACGTTTTCAGGCGTGTCCCGAACCCCGCCAAAGGCGGGGAGGGAACTTATGCTGGGTATGATCTATACGTAATGCACCGGCAACATGGAACACCATTGCCTAATGTAAAAGTCCAGGTATGGTATAAAAAGTACAACTATAAATTAAGAAAATATGAATCCACTACAGGAGGTATATTTACTACCAATGATCAAGGCTATTGCCGCATTCCTGCCAGTAAGAAAAGGCACAATTTTTACCTTGAATTTATAAAGGGTGAGGACAAGGTTTTTACAGATAATTCATTTTATAATTACGGCTATTATTCTCCTAAAGAAAAAAAACATTTGAAAACGATATTCTTTACCGACAGGTCAATTTATCGTCCGGGGCAAACTATCTATTTCAAGGGAATAATGATTGAAACAGATGGAGAAACCAATAGCATCAAAACCAAGCAAACTACAACTGTATCCCTTCTTGATGTAAACTATCAGAAAATAACCACCTTAAACCTGGTTACCAATGAGTACGGTACTTTCAGCGGTTCATTTACCGCCCCTACAGGTGTACTAACCGGCCAGATGCATATTCAAAACAGTTCAGGTTCAGTATATTTTTCTGTGGAAGAATATAAACGCCCTAAATTTGAAGTTACCTTCAATCCTGTAAAAGGCAGCTACAAATTGGGCGGGAATATTTTGGTTACCGGGACTGCAAAGGCGTATGCAGGCTCCAACATAGATAATTCAGAAGTCAGATACCGTGTTGTTAGAAATGCCCGGTTCCCTCCCTGGTGTTATTATTGGTTCAGGTATATCCCCCCTTCCCCGGAAATGGAAATAGCCAACGGTGTTACGAAAACAAATGAAAAAGGGGAATTTGAGATAAATTTCAAGGCGATCCCTGATCTGAATATTTCAAAAAAACTGCATCCTACATTTACTTATACTGTTTATGCAGATGTTACCGACATCACCGGAGAAACCCGGAGTGCACAGCAATACGTGAACGTTGGTTATACCGCTTTATTAATAGATGTAAACATACCGCAAGAATTAAACAAAGAGCAGGAACAGGAATTTAAGATCACCACTACCAATCTCAGCGGGGAATTTGAACCTGCAAAAGGCACTATTGCTATATTTCAATTACAAGAACCAAACCGCATTTATCGTAAACGCCTTTGGGAAAAGCCCGATAAGTTCATCATGAATAGGCCGGAATTTTATTTCAACTTCCCGAATGATGTTTATGATGACGAAAATAATATCTATAAATGGGAGCGTGCGAACAAAGTACATGAAACCAAATTTGACACAGATAAGGAAAAAACAATTGTGCTAAACAATATTTCTACCTGGAAGCAGGGCAAATATCTGATGGAACTAATTTCAAATGACAAATATGGGGAAGAAGTGAAGCAGATAAAATACTTTACGCTCTATTCCACAAAAAATAAAAAGCCGCCATACAAAACAATAGATTGGTTCTCTGTACTTAATTCCAAAGCAGAGCCGGGTGAAAAAGTACAAATACTGATCGGTTCAGCAGAAAAGGATGTACATGTACTCTACGAAATTGAACATAAACAAAACATCATTAGCAAAAAATGGCTCACTTTAAGCGGCCAGCAAAAATTGATTGAAATACCCATTGAAGAAAAACACAGGGGCAACATAGCCGTTCATTTTACTTTTGTCAAAAACAACCGCATCTACCGGCACGACCACGTCATCACAGTTCCCCGGACCAATAAGGAGCTTGATATTGAATTTGAAACTTTCAGAAATAAACTTTATCCCGGTCAAAAAGAGGTGTGGAGGATCGTAATTCGGAATGGTATTCCGTCCAACGAAGCCAACGAAGCCGATAAAATAGCCGCAGAAATGGTCGCCACCCTATACGATGCTTCCCTTGATGCTTTCAGACCCCACAACTGGTATTTTGATATTTACAAAAATTACTATTCAACGCTCACATGGCAAAGCAGCAATGTTTTTGCGACCCGGAATTCAACCTTATATCAAACAAACTGGAACCTCTATCCGGGATTTATTACCACCTACTATGACCGGCTAAACTGGTTTGGCTTTAGCTTTTATTGGGGGAGGTACCACATATATAGAAAAGGAGCGGTTAGTTTAGCTTTAGATGCAACGGCAGGAGTGTATTCTGCAGATGAGACAGTTGAGGCAGAAATGGCTGATGAAACCAAAGTAATAACTAAAAAGATAGCAGGAGCCACTGCTCCAACAGATAAAGACACAGAATCCTTTGCATGGAATGGGCATGCCCGTTCACCAAAAGGGAAAACAGGTGGTAAGATGGCAGCCATCAAAGCCCGCACCAACTTCAACGAAACCGCCTTCTTCTACCCACACCTTAAAACCAATGAAAAAGGAGAAATAATCATTGCCTTCACCATTCCCGAAGCGCTGACAAGGTGGAAAATGATGGGTTTTGCCCATACCAAAGACCTGAAATATGGTTTTGTACAGGAAGAATTGATCACTCAAAAAGAATTGATGGTGATGCCCAATGCCCCGCGGTTTTTCAGAGAAGGAGATCATATTACCTTCACAGCCAAAGTTTCCAATGTTTCTGAAAAAGACCTGTCCGGAACGGCTCAATTGATGCTCTTTGATGCCCTCACGATGAAACCGGTTGATAATGAGTTAAAAAACACAAATGCCACTATAAAATTCAAAGCCAAAAAAGGGCAAAGTGCTGGTTTAAACTGGGATCTGACAATCCCGCAGGGGATCCAGGCGGTAACTTACCGTGTGGTAGCCAAAGCAGGTAAATTTTCTGATGGTGAGGAAATGGCGATCCCTGTATTGACCAACCGCATATTGGTTACCGAATCGTTGCCGTTGCCCATAAGAGGCAAGGGGAGTAAGAATTTTACCTTCAGTAAATTAGTAAACTCCGGCTCTTCCGTTACCCTGCGCAATCATAAAGTAACGCTGGAATTTACTTCCAATCCTGCCTGGTACGCCATCCAGGCATTGCCCTATTTGATGGAATTTCCTTATGAATGCACCGAACAGGTTTTCAGCCGCTACTATGCCAACAGCATCGCTTCGCATATTGCAAATTCAAGTCCCAAAATAAAGCAGGTTTTTGATAGCTGGAGATCAAGTGCACTTGCTTCAACGAACGATGCCATCGCTTCGAGCGATGGCATCGTTAATTCACTTTTATCTAACCTGGAGAAAAACCAGGAATTGAAATCGATATTATTAGAAGAAACCCCCTGGGTATTAAACGCGCAGAATGAGACCGAAAGAAAAAAACGGATTGCTCTTTTATTTGACTTAAACAAAATGGCAAATGAATTGGGTATAGCTTTTAAAAAGCTGAAAGAAGCACAGGCCTCCAATGGCGGCTGGCCCTGGTTCAAAGGAATGCCCGACAGCAGGTATATTACCCAGCATATTGTGGCGGGTTTCGGACATCTGGATCATCTGGGTATTACAAACGATGCCATCGCTTTAAGCGATGGCATCGTTAAAATGTTAAACAACGCTGTTCGCTACCTTGATGACAGGATAAAAGAAGATCATGAAAAATTAAAAAGGCACGCAGATAGATCAAAAGACCCTGACTATATGGATAAAAACCACCTTGGTTCAACCCAAATTCATTATTTATATACCAGAAGCTATTTTTGGGACAAAGTTGAAATTTCGTCAAAAAATAAAGAAGCATTTGGTTATTACAAAGGCCAGGCGAAAAAATATTGGCTCTCTAACAATAAATACCTGCAGGGAATGATAGCACTCGCATTGCACAGGTTTGGAGAGAAAAATGTCCCTACGGATATCATTAAATCTTTAAAAGAAAACGCTTTACATTCCGAAGAGATGGGTATGTATTGGAAAAATATGGATTTTGGCTATTACTGGTACCAGGCGCCCATAGAAACACAAGCGCTTTTGATTGAGGTTTTTGACGAAGTAGCCGATGACAAAAAAGCAGTTGAAGACTTGAAGGTATGGCTTTTAAAACAAAAACAAACACAGGATTGGAAAACCACCAAAGCCACCGTTGAAGCCTGTTATGCCTTGTTATTAAGGGGCGGTGACTGGTTAGATACAGAGCCATCAGTTAAAATAAAATTGGGTAAAAAAATAATTGACCCGGCAAAAATGGATGATGTAAAAGTAGAAGCCGGAACCGGCTACTTTAAAACTTCCTGGACAGGCAGTGATATTGTACCTGAAATGGGTAATATTACCGTTACAAAATATGTCCCGAGCGTTAGCGAGGGACCCCCCGGAAAAAGCGAGGGAACTGGAAGCGTATCATGGGGTGCACTGTACTGGCAATATTTTGAACAGCTTGATAAGATCACCACTTTTGAAACACCTTTAAAACTGAAAAAGCAGTTGTTCTTGGAAAAAACTTCCGATACAGGGCCGGTGATAACACCCATTACTGAGAAAACCAAATTAAAGCCAGGTGATAAGGTCAAAGTCAGGATTGAGCTGAGGGTTGACAGGTCTATGGAATACGTTCACATGAAAGATATGCGGGCTTCGGGATTTGAACCCATCAACGTGATATCACATTATAAATACCAGGACGGATTGGGCTATTATGAAAGCACCCGCGATGCAGCTACCAATTTCTTCTTCAGCTACCTGCCAAAAGGCACTTATGTGTTTGAATATCCTTTAAGGGTAACGCATAAAGGTGACTTTTCAAACGGCATCACCACCATTCAATGTATGTATGCACCAGAGTTTGCTTCACATTCGGAGGGGATAAGGATTACAATTGAGTAGTAATTTGTAACGCTACATTCATGTTCAGACCTCCTGACCTCGCAACACACAATTCAAATAAATATCGCAAAATAAAATACTTGAAAAATACTTTAGTGGGATTTGGTGCTTTGGTGGCTAAAAATAAGTTGCCACCAAAGCACGAAAACACCAAATCCCACCAAAAAAGACAAAAACAACGCATTTTTACTTTGCGAGAGGTCACGAGTTCTGAAATTACTTTTCCGATTCTTTTAACTCCTTACCGTCATTCCAAAATGACCAAAACCCAATCAGAGGTATACTCATCATAAGAAGAAAAATTGGTTCTGTTTTATAGTATAAGCGGGGTATCAAGGCATATTCGATATTCCCAACTGTTTACATATCTTTTTGCACATAAGGTTTGATAGTTCCGTATGTCTGGCTACCGCTGATTGTTTCCTGTTTTTTGTATTCTGAAAGATGGAATGATTAGCCCCTTCCCGTAGTAAAGCACAATCATGTCTTTTTAAATGCTTTATAAAATCATTTCTCTTCACTACGCAAGAACTAAATTTTCACGGATTACTTTTTTACCCCTATGTTCTTTTTCAACATTTTCCCTGTTGCTTTTCATCAGTAAATTTAAAGCATCTAATAAATTTACTTTTAATTCTTCAATGGTTTTACCCTGGGATATGGCTGCAGGAATTTCTCCTATTTGACCTACATACCATCCGTCATCCGAATTTTCTATTATTGCTGTAAGCTTCATGTCAAAAGTTTTATACAAACTCAACGTTTTTTTCTCTCTTTTGTTTCATGTAATACCCATAAATTGTGTGCGCTTTGTTTTTTTGGGTTACGGTTTGTCATGGTTATACTAAAAATTTATGTTTTTTAAATATAAATGTCCTTTGTTTTTTCATTGAAAGTAGATAAAACGGAGCAAATCAAACCCCTTACCTGTCAAGTTCCACAAGTTTGATGTAAAGTTATAAAAACTTATGCGTAAAATTTTTTTTTCAAACGTAATGTTTAAAGTTTTTTAAAAAAAGTTGCTAAATTATTTGGAAGTAATAAAAACCCTTTTTAAATTTACGGTAGCAAGATTGATGTAATCTTAGAATATAGTTTTGATTTTCTGCTGATTATAGGGGATAAGTACAGTTTTATTTATTAACTCTAAACATATACACCATGAAAACATTAAAATTAGCTATTGCATTCATGTCAATCTGGATGATTGGCAATGCACAGATCACAAGAAATTGTGGTACGATGGAGAATTTAGAGCGATTAAAGGGGCTGGACCCGCAGTTAGAGAGCCGGATGGATCAAATTGAGCAATTCACACAGCAGTGGATAGCCGCAAACGCAGCTATGAAATCGCCACAGGCGATTAAAACCATTCCTGTAGTGATGCACGTGGTTTATAAATTATCACCTGAAAATATCAGCGATGCTCAAATTCAATCTCAGATAGATGTGTTAAATGAAGATTTCAGAAGAACGAATGCCGATAAGATAAATACACCATCCTTTTTTGCAGGGATAGCGGCAGATGCCCAGATTGAATTTTGCCTTGCGGTACGAGACCCAAGTGGAAATGCTACCAATGGAATAACACGAACAGCCACTACTGTTACTTCTTTTTCCAGTAACGATTATGTAAAATATACGTCAACCGGTGGCATTAATGCCTGGCCCGCAAACCAGTATTTGAATATTTGGGTATGTAATATGGGTGGAGGATTATTGGGATATGCTCAATTTCCCGGTGGTTCAGCATCCACGGATGGGGTTGTAATTAATTATCGATATTTTGGAAGGGGAGGCACGGCACAATATCCGTTTGATAAGGGCAGGACAGCTACCCATGAAGTCGGACATTGGCTCAACCTGCGGCATATCTGGGGGGATGCTTATTGCGGTAACGACTATGTTGGTGACACACCCACTCAGCAATATTCGAGCTCGGGTTGTCCAAGCTACCCGAGAACCACTTGCGGCTCCAGTGATATGTTCATGAGTTATATGGATTATACAGATGATGCCTGCATGAATATGTTTAGTAATGGACAACGAGACAGGATAAAAGCATTGTTTAGCGTAGGAGCTCCCAGGGCGAGCATCTTAAATTCTCAAGGTTGTGTGCCGGTTGGCGGTGGGGGATATTGTGCGTCTGTAGGCACAAATGCTTCTTATGAATGGATAGCGAGTGTGAATGTTGCATCTATTCATAACAATACCGCTTCAAATGGGGGATATGCTGATTTTACAGGCATTTCCACAGATTTAGATCGGGGATCAAGCAATGCTGTTACCCTCACACCTGGTTTTGCATCAACAACGTACAATGAATACTGGAAGATTTGGATTGACTTCAACCAGAATGGCAACTTTTCAGATGCCGGTGAACTGGCTTTTGATGCAGGGGCGCTTTCAAGTACGACAGTTAGCGGCAATTTGATTGTCCCGACAACTGCTTCTTTAGGAACGACCAGGATGCGTGTTTCAATGAAGTACAATGGTGCACAAATCGCCTGTGAGACATTTTCCTATGGAGAAGTAGAAGATTATAGTGTGAATATTATTATCCCCTGCCCGGTGCCGGGTGGCTTAAATGTATTGGATATTACATCTAATAGTGCAACGTTGAAGTGGTCATCTACAGGTGCTTCCAGTCATGATGTTAGGATCAGGGCTACCGGGGCGCCTACATGGTCAACATTTTCTACGACAAATACCTTCATATCTGTAACCGGCATGTCAGCGGCTACTACTTATGAGTTCCAGGTCAGAAATGTGTGTTCGAGTTCCAGTAGTTCTTATTCCGGCTCGGTTACTTTCACAACACTTACAGGCGGTGCATATTGTTCTTCGCAGGGCACTAATGCTACTTATGAATGGATAGCCGGAGTGAGTGTTGCTTCCATTACTAATAATACCGCTTCAAATGGGGGATATGCTGATTTTACCGCTATTTCTACTGATTTAGAGCAGGGTTCGGGCAATACTATTACCCTGACACCTGGTTTTGCATCATCAACCTATGATGAATACTGGAAGATATGGATTGATCTGAACCAGGATGGCGACTTCTTAGATGCCGGTGAGTTGGTTTTTGATGCGCTGGGAGTTTCCAGTACAACGGTTACAAAAAATTTGAATATTCCTTTAACCGCTACTTTGGGAACGACCAGGATGCGCGTTTCAATGAAGTACAATGGTGCACAAACCGCCTGTGAGACATTTTCTTACGGAGAAGTGGAAGATTATACCGTAAATATCGTCAAGCCGGTTGTCATCTTATCTTATTGCAACTCAGCGGGCAATAATGTTTCTTATGAATGGATAGAAGGAGTATCGGTTGGAACGATCAACAACATCTCCGGCTCAAATTCCGGGTATGGAGATTTTATCAGTACATCAACGGTTTTAGTGCAGGGCTTGAGTTATCCGGTCACGCTCACACCCGGCTTTGCCTCAACAGTCTATAATGAGTATTGGAAGATATGGGTTGACTTCAACCAGGATGGCGACTTTGATGATGCCGGTGAACTGGCTTTTGATGCAGGGGGGCTTTCTAATGCAACAGTTACCGGTAATTTGAATGTTCCGTCTGCTACCTCTCTCGGAACCACCAGGATGCGTGTTACAATGAAATACAATGCCGCACCTTCATCCTGCGGTGCCTTCACATACGGAGAAGTGGAAGATTATACCGTTGATATTGCAATTGCAAAAATGACCGGTGTTGGTAATATTGCTAAGGATGTAATTGCTTTTAACCTATATCCCAATCCAACACAAAACGCTTCTGTTATTTCTTTTTCAATACCCAAAGAAGCCCACAGCATTGTGTTAAATGTCTATGACCTGCAAGGTAAATTGGTTCATACCAAAAGCTGGAATGGCAAGGATGGAGAAGTGAAAACCACGCTATCATTCGATAACCTGCCTGGCGGTGTTTACCAGGTTTCACTTCAGGCGGGTGAATTTTATGGTGTTAAGAGGTTGGTGGTGGTGAAGTAGTGTAAGTTGTATTTTTATTCGACAATAATCTCCATATTAATCTAAAATAAGAATATCTTCATATTGGAACTTTTTCATAACACTGTCTACAGTATTACTTTCCAGTAAACTTTTAAGGCTTATATCATAATTAAGAGATCTCCATTCAAATCCTATTCCTCCCTGAACTGATTTCCAATCATTCAAAACCTTATCAGAGGCCTTTTTCAGAATAGGATAGTTAGATAAACTTGCTTCTAATACTTTACGGTTATTTAATACAACCACAATTAGATCCTGCTTTTTGTAAAACCGCAAATCAATTGCCCTTAATCCTTTTTCAAAAATTAATCTTTCAAAAAGATTTTTTGACCGTATATCATTGGTATTTATCGAAGTATTCATACCATTTCTTTATTAATAATTTCCTATTATTTTTCACAATTTTGAAAATTGATCTTTTTTCTTTTGGCTTGAAACCATAACAAAATGCCCAACTTATTTCAGGTTCCAACCATATTTTTGCATTACCATCACCTTTGGTAACGTGTATGTGAACAGGTTCTTTGATGTCAGAAGAAAAGAAACTGAAATTAAATCCTTTATTCTCAAAGACGCATGGCATTATGTAATGACGTAAAATCACAAAAATAGTTTTTATTTAAAAAACTTCCTACCTTTGTGAGATGAAAAAACAAAACCTCTCATTTATTTTATTCATAATAACTCCCCTCCTTTTAGGAGGAGTCGGAGGCGGTACGACTACCGCACAAATTTTAAAACTTTAATCGTAACAAATTCACATATGTTGGAAAAATTAATAAAATATAAGAAGAAGATTTATACACGAGAGGCGATTTAAAAGAAGTTTATAAATGAAAAAACAAAACCTCTCATTTATTTTATTCACAATTGCTTCCCTACTTTTAGGAGGAGTCTGGGGTGGTATGACTACCGCACAAATCACCTTTCAAAAAACCTTTGGGGGAGATACAACTGATTATCCCTGCTCAGGTCAACTTACTAATGATGGGGGAAGTATAATTGTGGGGCGTACCGGGGGACCATTTAATGCTGCTAGTAATGATGTTTATGTTATAAAAACTGATGCCAATGGAGATACCCTGTGGACAAAAACATTCGGAGGAACAAATTACGATGATGGCGCTTCAGTTCAGCAAACTGCTGACGATGGGTATATAATCGCAGGCTCAACTAATAGTTTTGGGGCAGGAGGTCTTGATGTTTATTTGATTCGCACCGATTCGTTAGGCGATACCTTATGGACAAAAACCTATGGAGGAACAGGTCAGGATAGTGGCTTTTCAGTTCAGCAAACAGTTGATAAGGGATATATTATCGCAGGATTTACGAACAGTTTTGGAACTGGGGGTGATGTTTATTTGATTAAAACCGATATGAATGGAGATACTTTATGGACAAAGACCTATGGAGATACACTTAACGATGCGGGCAATTCAGTTCAGCAAACTGCGGATAGTGGTTATATTATCGCTGGATATACTCAGAGTTTTGGGGCTGGAGATTATGATGTTTATTTAATTAAGACCGATGCAAATGGAGACACATTATGGACAAAGACATTTGGCGGAACAGGTCCCGATTATGGCAGGTCGGTACAACAGACTACTGATGGAGGATATATTGTTATAGGAAATGCTAATGGTTTAGGGGCTGGAGGTTGGGATGCTTATTTGATTCGTACAGATGCTAATGGAGATACACTTTGGACAAGAACCTATGGAGATACACTTAACGATGATGGATTTTCAGTCCAGGAAACTACTGATAGAGGATTCATTATTACCGGCTATATGTACAATTCTATAGCTGGAAGCTATGATGTACTTCTGATAAAGACTGATTCTATTGGGGATACGCTGTGGACAAAAACTTATGGAGGGGCAAACTGGGAAGTAGGCCATTCAGTTCAACAAACTACTGATGGAGGCTACATAATTACCGGCTACACAGTTAGTTTTGGAGCAGGAGATCATGATTTTTATCTGGTCAAGACTGATTCCAACGGTAACAGTGGTGGTTGCAATGAATATTCTACCAATACAATTGTCAGCAATCCTGTAACACAGGTAGGTAGTGGAGGTATAGTTGGTTCAGGAGGAATAGTTAATAATACCGCAACCATAGTCAGCAATACAGCAACTATTGACAGCATATTATGTTTTTCTTGTCCTTTACCCAATCCGGCATTTACCTACAAAATAACCTCAGACAGCAGCAACTTCGATGTAAATTTTGTTGACTTCTCCACCAATGCAGCGTCCTGGTTCTGGGATTTTGGTGATAGCGCTACCGATACCATACAAAGCCCCACGCATATCTATACCGATTCCGCCATCTATAATGTTTGTTTGATAGTATCCAATTCCTGCGGGTCGGACACTTTATGTGAACTGGTGAATGTTTGGTGTGACTTGCCGACAGCAGGCTTTACCGTTGCCTACTCCTCTGGCTTGGCAGTATATTTTTTCGATTCTTCAATGAATGCTACTTCATATTTTTGGAACTTTGGGGATGGCGCCCAATCCACCCAGCAAGATATATCGCACACCTATTTGAGTCCCGGCCCACACAATGTGTGTTTGACTGTGAGCAATGATTGCGGCTTTGATGCACTTTGTACAATAATTACGGTATTGGGAACGGGCATAAATGAGTTTGGAGTTCAGAGTTTGGAACTCAGGGTTTTTCCTAACCCTGGCAGGGGAGTTTTTGTATTGACGATTGACGATTTACGATTTACGAATGGGGAATTGACAATATACGATATGTTAGGATCTATTATATCAAAATCTAAAATCGTAAATCGTAAATCCGAAATATATCTATCCTCCTATCCGGCTGGCATTTATCATTTGCAGGTAATGACAGGTAAAGCATTGGCGATTAAAAAATTAGTGATATTAAGATAATTGAAAACAACCTGAATAATTATTTTTATAAACAAATTCATTTTTTCTTCCATTTCATTTCCAGTATTTCCGCCTTACTAACCAGCACTTCCAGCAAAATTGACATTGAATTAATAGTAGATTTACCCGCCTTTATTTGATACCAGGTAGGCAAGGTGGGATTAACATAAACATTACTGTACTCAAATCCCTTCACTAAAGACCCGATAGCTTTCTGTGAATAACCCAATGCGATAACGAAGTCTTTTTGGTCTGCATAAAAAGTTGCTTTTTTGTATTTATAAAAAAGTTTTTTTTAGCAAAGGCGCAAAATCTTTTAAACCTTTTCTTTGCGAGCTTTGCGTCTTTGCGAGAAACTTTTACTTTATAGACAGACACTAATTAGTAATTCGCAGTAAAGTTCATGATGAGATTTATTTTAAAAATATTTTACTTTCTGAATATCATACTGATACTAGCACGTTTTTCTTCAGCACAGGAAATGCTGGGGCTTACTGCAGGTAATTATGCAGGTACAAATGGGTTAATGCTCAACCCGGCTTCTATGCTAAACCTGGAAGTACCCTGGGAGGTGAACCTTTTTACTTTCGGTCTGTTTGTTGATAATAACTATGCCTATTTGCCTGATGCAAGTGTGTTCGGGTTTTTGAGGCAATTGAAAAATAAAGGAGAGCTAATAGCAGAGCAATTTGAAGAACCTGAGGAATTTAAGAATAATCTTGAAAGAAAATCAGCTTATGTAAACCTCATGATACGGGGGCCGGCAGTAATGATTGAGCCAATACACAATCATAAGTTTGCATTTTATACCGCTTTCAGAACCATTGTAAGCGCTAACCGTATCCATTTTATCTTACCTAAATTCGCAATCGGAAAAGTGAATGATCCCCAGAACTACTTCTTAGATTTCAATGATGAAACTTTTAAGATACCGAAATTCAGGATCAATGCTATGAGTTGGAGTGAACTTGGGCTGAGCTATGCAACCACCATAATTCAAAATCCATATTTCAGCATAAATGCCGGAGCTACCATAAAAAGATTGTATGGTTATGCCGGTGGTTATTTATTAAACAGAAGCCTTGAACTCCAGCTGATTGACCAGGATATTTATTCTGACATCAATGTAGAATATGGTTTTATAGATCCGGATTCTTATGATCCGTCTTTTTCTGATGATCCGTCATTTTCTGAATACAGGCAATATATGAAAAGTTTAAAAAAAGGAAAAGGTTATGGATTGGATATTGGTATTGTGATCAAACAAATGGATGTTTTCAAAAGAGTATATTACAAAGGCGGCTCAAAAGTTATTCGTCTGTTAGGTGAAAAAGATAAAATTAATTATCAGTGGCGGCTGGGGCTATCATTAATAGATGTTGGAAGGATTAAATTTAATAAAGATGCCCAAAAATATGAAATTAAATCTCTATCTAATACGAGTATTATTAAAGATCTGGATATTCTTCTAAACAGTAAGGATTATGATTTCCCAGATACAAATTTAAATTTTGCAGCTTTCAATATGATGCTCCCAACCGCTTTTTCCATGCAGGCAGATTATAAGATCAAAGGCAAATTTTATATGAACAGTACTTGGGTACAAAAAATTGTATTCAGAGGTCCGGGTGTGGACCGGGCTAATATCTTTTCTTTAACCCCGCGCTTTGAGCTTGATTGGTTTGAGCTTGATCTTCCCTTTGTCTTGTATCAATACAGGTATCCAAGATTTGGAATGGCCGTACGTATCGGATTTTTTACAATAGGGTCTGATAAGATTGGCAGTATCCTTATTCCCGGCAAATTTTCAGGTACGGATATATATTTTTCTTTCAGGATAAAGCCAATGAGAAAGGAGGAAGTGCCTATTGGTTGTTCATTTGATCCATATTAAAAACGAATTTCTTTTTTATTCTGAAATTTTAACTAATTTTGTTTAAAAAAATTCTTGTGGTTATTATTTATGTTAGTCAACGGCAAACCATACCGAACAATCCGGATAAAACCTGATGATCCAAAGATCATCCAAATCATTGACCAGCGAAAGCTGCCTTTTGAATTTGTGATAGAAAACCTTTCTACTGTAAATGATGCTGCCCGGGCTATCAAAGAAATGTATGTGCGTGGTGCTCCGCTTATCGGTGTTACGGCTGCCTATGGAATGTATTTAGCCGCATTACAGGTTTCAAAACCTGATGATAATTTTATGCAGAAGGCAGCAGGGAAGTTGAAAGCTACCCGGCCTACAGCCGTAAATCTTCTATGGGCTGTTGAAAAACAGCTAAAAGCTATCAGCCAGGGAAAAACTATATTAGAAATGAGGGACATTGCCCTAAAAACAGCCAATCAATTGGCTGAAGCCGATGTGCAAACCTGTAAAAAGATTGGAGAATATGGATTAAGTTTAATTGAAAAAATATATCAAAATAAAAAAGAACAGCCCGTCAACATCCTTACCCATTGCAATGCCGGCTGGTTAGCCTGTGTTGACTATGGAACGGCAACCGCACCTATGTTTTTAGCGCATGATAAAGGTATTCCCATTCACATCTGGGTAGATGAAACCCGCCCGAGAAACCAGGGCTCAAAACTTACTGCATGGGAATTGGCTCAGTATGGTATCCCACATACAGTGATCGTAGATAGTGCAGGCGGGCATTTGATGCAGCGTGGCTTGGTAGATATGGTTTTAGTTGGAACAGACCGTACTACTTATACGGGGGACGTTGCCAATAAAATAGGCACCTACCCGAAGGCATTAGCGGCAAAAGATAATAGCATTCCTTTTTATGTTGCATTGCCTTCATCTTCAATTGACTGGAACATACGGGACGGGTTAAAAGAAATACCTATAGAACAACGTGATGCGGATGAGGTACACTACGTTGATGGCTGGTGTGAGGGAGTTGGTAGAATAAGTGGCAGTAGTAGTAACAGTAGCAGTAAAAAGGTACGTATTACACCGAAGCGAAGTCCTGCAGCCAATTATGGATTTGATGTTACCCCTGCCCGCTTGGTTACTGCGCTGATCACAGAAAGAGGTATTTGCCTGCCCAATGAGGAAAGTATATCAGGGCTGTTTCCTGAAAATCAGGAAATGCGCGTAGAGCATGGCGCATAGAGCATAGAGCATAGAGCATAGAGCATAGAGCATAGAGTTAGCTGCAAGCGGGCTTTGACAATCGAGGACTATTGAATAATGACACGTAAGACAATCATATTAATAGCGGCAGGACTTTTGACAGTTTCGATACTCATCGGCCTGGGAGTTTCAAACGGGACAATTTTTGGATTCATTTATCTTGGCTTTTTGACCCTTGGGTTTCTCGGACTTACAATTTTAATCGGTATTGTTGACTTGATAAGAAAAACGCGAATTTTTATATACCCTGGACTTGGGTTACTCTATTTAACATTTTCAATGGTGACAGCAATTACAGCCCACAAACTCAAAGAAAACGAAAGACAAAATGCAGCTATACAAATTATCGCAGACCTTGACCAATACAAAGACGATAACAGACAATATCCAGAAACACTGGACAAGCTAAAATCAAAAGACCATTTACCTGACATTTCCTATTACATTGACTCGACAAAGCAAAAATTTACAGTGAGTTACAATTTGGACGGCTGGCATAGAAAAGTATATGATAGCCAAATAAAAAAGTGGACCGTGCGCGATTAAAAAAGAAAACAAATGAAAAGGGTTATCATTTTGTTCTGTTTTGTATCAATTGTCACATACGGATTTTCTAAAGGATTAAGAGGGGAAATCACTATGGCCGGGACAATATTTGATAAAAAGACTAAGAAACCTTTAACAAATATGATATTCTATTTTAATGGAGTTAGAGTTGAAACGAATGAAAACGGAAAATATGAAACTACAATTACTTGGGCTACGTGTGACCTTGGAAATGCAATTAAAATATGGAGATGCAATTCAAAAAGTAATAGGAACATTGAAATAAAGAAAGACACTTCAGAGCACATCTTGAAAATCAAAAGTAAATGGAAAAAGTACGGACTCCGTACTCATCGAAGATTTGGGCATTATAATAACACTCGAGAAAAAGAAATTTATTTCAAGGACATATACTGGCACAAAATTTAACAGCCACCAACAATGGCTATAAAATAATATGGAAGGATTTTATTTAATATCCATTTGGCTGATTCAGATTGTTCTATTTACACTCATGGTTTTAGACAAAGTAAAATGGAAAATTAAAAGGAGAGAGATTTTTTATATAGCATTCGTACTGTTTCTTATTGCTCCTTGGATATTTCCAGTGCAAGTCGGGTATAATTCTGAAACGGGAGAATATATATGCGGTCTGGCAAGCCTAATTCCGATTGGGATATTTTGGATATTAGGAAATGGAGTAAATATTGTAATTCTTCTGTTGTTTTGGGGGATTGGATTTTTAATAAAAAAATCCCTCTGGAAACTAAATCTTAAAAAAAGTACAAAGCGGAAGAATGCGAGCAAAAGATGATAACAATGTGCATAAGCAATAGCGGTTGACGAGTAAATATACAGTTTAGTGCTTTCAATAAACATTACGTTTCGGGGACAAGGACGTAGTTTTAAACCGCTACTGCTCATGCACCAACCGCATGGCGCATAGCGTAAAAGCAACCCGTAGTCTTACGCCATGCGCTTTGCACTTTGCTCTAAGCGCTATGCGCAATACACGATATTTCTACATTAACATCCTTAGGCAACCTGCTAACCTCTACCGTTTCCCGGGCAGGAGGATTAAATGAAAAATAACTGCCATAAACATCATTTATCTTTGCAAAATCATTGAGGTCTTTCACGAAGATCGTACATTTGACAACATTGGTAAAATTCATATCAGCCTGTTTTAAAACAGCGCTTAAGTTTTTCATCACCTGGTGCGTTTCATTTTCTATAGTATCATTTACTATTTCACCTGTAGCAGCATGAATGGCTATTTGGCCGGATACGTATAAAATATTATTGTTCAAAACCGCCTGGCTATAAGGGCCAATGGGGGAAGGTGCATCATCAGTTTTAATTATAGTCTTATCCATAAATAAATTAGTATATTAGCATTATACCCTTATTCGTATATTAGCATTTTATTATTAGTATATTAAACTTTTAACAAAACTACTAAATATCATGGAAATATTAGTTGTTGGAGAACAAAATTCTTTTGATGAGTTCCGGGAAAAATTTATATCAAAACATTCTTACACGTTTATCGGTATTGAAAAACTGACAAAAGATGTTGTCAGGAACATAGAAGTTGTATTTGATTTCACACTGGAAAATAATCCTGAAGGTATAAAATTATATCTGCCTGCGCCTTTGGGGATTCGGGAGGCAGGTTCGAAACAGGAAAAACTGGTCTTATTTGTGAATGCAGTAAAAATATCTTTGGCAGAAATTTATTATAAATATCCTGTTACCAAAAATTCCAAATCCGCAATCCCCATGTTTGGATTCAATGGCTTACCTACGATGGTGAACAGAACCATATTGGAAGTATCCATTCCGGATGAAAAAAATGCGGATATCTTAGATCGTGTATGTAAAGACTTAGGTACTGAATATTTGGTAGTCAAAGACAGGGTAGGTATGGTTACACCGAGGGTGATATGTATGATCATCAATGAAGCCTGCTACACATTGCAGGAAGGCACTGCAAGTATTGCCGATATTGATCAGGGAATGAAGCTTGGTACGAACTATCCTTACGGCCCTTTTCAGTGGGCAGATATGATAGGTGTGAAAAACGTTTATGAAACATTGAAAGCAATTTATGAAGATACGAAAGAGGAGCGTTATAAGACCTGCCCTTTGCTAAAGGAAAAATATCTGAAAAAAGAATGTTTTTATTGAAAGTAAAGTTGAAAAGCAGCAAAATAATTTAGCCACTAAATTAGATTTAGAGAAAGTAAGAACTGAATTTAAAGAAGAAATAGGAAAAGTAAAAGCTGAATTATTACTTGTTAAATGGATGTTGGTAATAGTACTGGCTGGCATTATCTCCTTGGTTTTTAAAGCATTTTTTATTTAAAATGTAATTCGTGGTTTCATTATCTGGCTTCCGGCATCATTCCACTGTCACCGACTTAGCCAAATTCCTCGGCTGGTCAACATTACATCCCCGCAATACTGCAATATGATAAGAAAGCAACTGCAAAGGAATCACAGAGATCAGCGGCATGAGGGTTTCATCTGTAGCAGGTACTTCAATAACAAATTCAGCCATTTTTGGGATTGTATCATCTCCTTCTGTTACAATTGCAATTACACGGCCCTTTCTGGCCAGCACTTCCTGGATGTTTGATACTACCTTATCATAAGAGCTGTCTTTTGTTGCGATGAAAACCACAGGCATTTTTTTATCTATCAAAGCGATGGGGCCATGCTTCATTTCTGCAGCTGGGTAACCTTCAGCGTGTATATAAGATATTTCTTTCAGTTTAAGCGCCCCTTCTAAAGCCACGGGGAAATTATATCCCCTGCCGAGGTACAGGAAGTTCTTAGTATCTTTAAAGGTTTTAGCTATTGTTTTGATCTTGCCATCAAGTTTGAGCGCTCGTTCAACTTTAGCAGGAATATTATCAAGTTCAATGAGCAATTCTCTGAATTTACTCTCAGTAATAGAGCCTTTTTTACGGGCAATGATCAAAGCCAACATTGTTAGCACAGTAATTTGGGCAGTGAATGCTTTTGTACTGGCGACTCCAATTTCCGGGCCTGCGTGTGTATAGGCGCCTTCATGCGAAGCCCTTGCAATAGATGAGCCAACTACATTACAAATACCAAAAATAATGGCGCCTTTTGCCTTGGCCAGCTCGATAGCAGCCAAAGTATCAGCTGTTTCACCAGATTGAGAAATGGCAATGACCACATCACCCTCTTTGATCACAGGATTTCTGTAGCGGAATTCAGATGCATATTCAACTTCTACGGCAATCCGGGCAAACTCTTCAAAGATATACTCTGCTACCAGGCCGGCATGCCATGAAGTGCCACAAGCAACGATTATTATCCTATCAGCATTTAACAGCTTGTTTTCGTATTGTTGAATACCACCCAGTCTCAGATGACCTTTAGCTGCGATAAGCCTTCCTCTCATGCTGTCTTTGATAGATCGCGGCTGCTCAAATATTTCCTTGAGCATAAAATGATCGTAACCGCCCTTCTCCAGAGATTCTAAATGTATATCAAGCTTTTCTATATAAGGTGTGCTCTCAATGTCTTCTATGGTGCGAATTTTTAGCTTACCGTTACGGATCACAGCAATTTCATACTCGTTCATGTAAACCACTTTATTGGTATATTCAACAAATGGCGTAGCATCAGAAGCTATGAAAAATTCATTTTTTCCTATACCAATAACCAAAGGACTGCCTTTGCGTGCTGCAATGAGCTGGTCGGGAGCATCTTTTGAAATGATCACGATAGCGTAAGCGCCTACTACCTTGGTTAGCGCCAGCCTTACTGCTTCTTCCAAGGAACAATTATTGTTTTGCTGAATATCTTCTATAAAATGAATAAACACCTCCGAATCCGTACCACCCCGGAACTTATGCCCTCTGCTCATTAATTCTTTTTTAAGTGAATAATAATTCTCAATAATACCATTGTGGATGATGGTAAGATTCTTAGATGCAGAGTAATGCGGATGGGCATTGATATCATTGGGTTCACCATGGGTTGCCCAGCGGGTATGCCCCATCCCTACGGTACCTTCTGTGTCTTTATCCTTAACGAATTCAACCAGATCGCTCACCTTACCTTTTCTTTTATAAACATTAAGCTCTCCATTAAGGAGTGCGATTCCTGCACTATCATACCCCCTGTATTCTAACCGGTGAAGACCTTCGATAAGTACCGGATAGGCTTGTCTTTTTCCTACGTATGCTACTATTCCGCACATTTTTATTTAATCCTAAAAATCTAAATTAAAAAAAATAACTATTATTGCAAAAATGAAATTATCACATTACAGAAGCTATTTCAGGTTTAATAAGCCTGGATTTAACCGGCTTTAGGCCCTTCACATTTACATAAATCGCAGATTGATTTGGTTCACGTTGCTTTTCAGCTAATTGTCTGCTCCATTCATTATATTCTTCGTCATCCTCAATTTGTAATATAATTTGAGCATTCCGTGGAATTTTCTCTGCAAATTCGGGGTGCTCAATTACATAACGATCGAATTCTGTACCTAAAATAGCGTGTTTATATTCCAAAGTTTCCATAGTTTATTCTTACTTTATAAAAGCATTTTTATAATTTTTCCAATTTTCATTAATGTCTTCGTCTGCAAATGGAAATTAGGAATTGGATTATACTATTTTCCCTGCCTGCGCTGATCCCGAGTTACTCGGGACGGCTGGCAGGCATTTTCAAATTTCCATTTTCTATTTAATAACGGTATAATAAACTTTTAGTTTCATTGGGTTAGCCAGGTGTTTATTACTGCCAAATAATAGCCTGTTGACAGTTAAGTTAATCGAACTTGGAGAAATAATAATTCCATCACTAGATATTTTATTATACGAGAAAGCTTGTATATAACTCGACAAGTCAGCAGTATAAGTTTGTTCATCTTCATCATAGCAAATAGCTTCAGGGATAAGGGAGATACAGCTAATATCGGGGTAAATAATTTTATTGACTCCATTTTCAGATTTGGTAATTTGGCTATTTGAGTCTGCCTCAAACAAGATAAGAACAAAAGGCTGCTCAAAGTTGTCTATACTACCATCTATAACATCTAATACAAGTTCAGCTTTATTGATAGCAATATCACCCACGCTGTCTTTAAAAATATCCAGATAAGGAAATTCTATTTTTGTTCTTATTCCTATTCCTGCCTGTAAATAACATTCTTCATTTGTTTGATTACTCGGAAGTTCATTGGTATTGGTTAAAAATTCTATTGCGGTACCAGTTCTATTACTTTCAATGTGATTAAATCTGGCACCAGCTGTATTGATTTGGAATTTCAATTCAATACTATCCTCTATCTCATTTTGATAATATAATATTATGGCTGAATTATTGGTTAAAGCTGAAATAGTAAATCCGCAAATAAGGCCGCTGTTTTTTGGAACTAAAGCTATCCCTTTAAATTCATTATTAATAAATTCAGTAGAATCTAGTAAAGCCGAATCAAGTATCAATAGTTCATTACCAATTTGATCCGAAAGTTTAATTGATAATATCGTAGTACCCAACTGAGATGGTTTAAAATTTATTGAGCCTAAAAGCTGATTACCAAATGGTTTGGTATCAAAATTGTAATAGGTTGTACTGGATAATGTATCATCCAATTTATAAATTTCAATAGTCTGAACATTATTCCTATCCCCATAAAAATAAGCGGTATCCAGATAAAGCACTATGGAGTCTAAAACACGATTGGTACCAAATTTTGTGTTAAATCGAGCAGGTTGTACCTGTGCATAGCTTTCTGCTTTTACAATCCCAAATTTCGGATCATTATACTCTCCAACCAAAAGAAAAACAGTGTTAGAGGTTTTAATCGAATCAATAAGAATAATTGAAGATCTTATTGTGAAGGTATCCGTAAAATGCGTCCCGATCCGTTCATCGGGAATAAGGCCAATATCAGGGTCTTTACAGGAGGTAATAAAAACCGTTACAAGCAAATATATACTGATGAAAGCAGATAAGGGAAAGTCTTTTTTAGAAAATATTTTTTCCCCGCAAAGACGTAAAGCACGCGAAGTCTTATAAATCGTTAACATTCGTTGTAATGCCTTTTTACTAAATTAACAAATCAATCCTCGTTGCGTTTTTAGCGTCTTTGCTCCTGTGCATACCCCCAGGTATTCTGAGGGGGCACACAGGTGCGGGATATTTATCCGCCTTAATTTAAAAGTTCATTATAAAGGTTAAAGTGTGATTCTACCAGATTTTCTTTAGCTTCTACCGTATCAACCTTCATTTTGTTTTCATATTCTGCAAAAAGCTTATTAAGGGTATCGCTGTATTCATCTTCAGCTTTAACCACAGCATCGGCATACTCCATACCCGTCTTGATAAAACCTTCCAAATCTACAGTCTTAAGACTTTTGAGCATGTTCTCGTCAGTATCAAACATTTTAACCTTACCTAACAAGCTATCGTCAAACTTATAATTAGAAAAGTGATTATAAACAGCAAAAATCACCTTCGAATTTTGAAATATAGGATCTTTCTTGTAAGTAGTTTTCAGATACATTGGGATCAGGCTGCTCATCCAATCATGGCAATGAACAATATCAGGAGCCCAGCCTAATTTCCTAACCGTTTCAACAACACCTTTACAGAAAAAGATAGCTCTTTCATCATTGTCGTGATAGAAATTGTCATCTTTATCAAAGAATACCGATTTTCTGTGAAAGTAATCTTCATTATCTATAAAATAGACCTGCAGCTTTGCATTGGGTATAGATGCAACTTTTATGACCAACGGTTTTTCTTCTTCACCTACGGAAATATTTATTCCCGACAGCCTGATAACTCCATGCAATCTGTTTTTTCTCTCATTTATAAGTCCAAAACAGGGGACCATGATCCTTATTTCCATGCCTCTTTCCTGCATACCCTGAGGCAACTTGCGAACAAATTCAGCCACACTTGATGTATGCAGAAAAGGATCAATCTCGCTGGCTACGTAAAGTATTTTTAATTTTGACATTTTTTAGTAGTTTAGGTTTGAAGTAGATTAACAGACTGCAAAGTTATATAATTATTTTAATATTGCAAAATATTATGTAAAAAATTTTTAATATTGTTTTCTGATTTCTGAAAGATCATGGAAATATTCTATAAACCTCACGCTCTAAAAGAATATTTAGCAAAAAAAAAGCGAAGTTCAAAGGCAATTGGCTTTGTACCAACGATGGGTGCATTGCACCAGGGGCATTTGTCATTGGTTCAGGCCTGCAAAAATGATCATGATATCACGGTTTGCAGCATTTATATTAATCCCCTCCAGTTTAACGTCAAATCAGATCTGCAATCCTATCCCAGAGATATTGACAAGGATAGTGAATTATTAAAAAAAAATGAATGTGATGTTTTGTTCTGCCCGGATGATCGTATTATATATCCTGAATCGCTATTGGTAAAGTTTGATTTTGGTTATTTAGACACGATTATGGAAGGAAAACATAGACCAGGACATTTTAGCGGTGTTGCCACAATTGTCTCAAAGTTATTCAACATTATAAAACCTGATGTTGCTTATTTTGGTCAAAAGGATCTGCAGCAGTTTATCATATTAAGGCAATTGGTCAAAGATCTTTCTTTCGGTATAAAATTGGTTTGCTGCCCGGTTGTGCGTGAAAATGATGGGTTGGCAATTTCTTCAAGAAATATTAGATTAAGTAATGAAGCCAGGAAAATAGCTCCCAATATTTATAAAGCGCTTGTTTTAGGTAAAAATTCTTTAGTACGGATTGTTAAGCATCAGCGAAATCCCGCCTGTCCCCCCGGGTTACCCGGGGAGGATAATATCGGGGGTAATCAGTCAGCTCTAATAGAAAAATTACAAATCAATCATATAATTAAAGATACTAAAAAAAAAGTTAAAGAGTTTATTTCTCAGTTTCGGGGTATTGAACTGGAATATTTCGAAATTGTAGATGGTGAAACTTTGAAAATATTAAAGGATATAAAAAATCATCATAAAATTGCACTGTGTATAGCGGCCTTTGTAGGTAATGTTAGGTTGGTTGATAACTTAATGATAGAATGAATAGTTAATGATAGTACGGTTGCATGATTGCCTAACATGGTTAAAAACAGTTAATAGCGGTTAATAATGGTTAATATCGGTTACTTTTTTATATGCTTAATCTTGAAAAAAAGGAGCATATAGCAAAAAAGCAGTGTTTTAAGCAACCGTTGTTAACTGTTGTTAACTGCTATTAACTTTATGTAATATGTGGAGGTGCATACATACATATATTCATGCAATTATTTTGCAACCCTATATTTTTCGTACCTTCGTATCTTTTGTAAAATGAAGAGAATCCTCATATCCATCTTAAAATACACTTTATCATTAGCCATTGCTATCTTGTTGCTCTGGTATGTCTTTAAAGACATAGATTGGTCCAAAATGCAGCAAGACTTACAAAATGCTGATTATAAATGGGTTTTGGCTTCGATTGTAATTTCATTGATAAGTCATCTCTTGCGTTCATTAAGATGGAACCTGATCCTGCAGCCGTTGGGGTATTCTCCTAAAGTCAGCAATACCTTTGTGGCTGTGATGGTTGGCTATTTGGCAAATTTTGTTTATCCCCGCCTGGGAGAAGTGACAAGATGCGGTATCTTACACAGAATTGAAAAAATACCTTTTAAAACTTCTATTGGTACAGTGATAGCAGAACGTGCATTTGATCTGATCACGCTTCTCTTTTTAATAGGAGTAACACTTTTGTTTGAGTTTGACCGCTTGAGTGGGTTATTTGCAGGTGTTTTTACTGAAATAATTAAGGGTATAGAAAGAAATTTGCAGCAATTTTATTTATTTATTATAATATTTATTCTTGCTGTTGTTATAGTAATTGTCCTTGCCATTCTTTATAAAAAAAAGATCAGAAGAACATTAATATATGTAAAAGTTATGAGATTTTGGCAAGGGATCGTGGAAGGTTTTTTGAGCATTTTGAGACTAAAAAATAAATGGCGATTTTTATTATACACTTTTTTAATGTGGTTCTTATACTATCTGATGACCTATACTTTCTTTTTTGCATTAGAATCCACCAGCAGGTTAGGTCCATTGGCTTCTATAACAATTTTGGTAGTTGGAAGCATAGGTATGACCGCTCCTGTCCCGGGTGGTATTGGTGCATTTCATCTTTTTGTTGCTAAAGCACTAGAATTGTATGGTTTACCTTTTGATGACGGAAAAGCCTTTGCAACACTATATCATACATCGCAATTTATTACAGTAGCATTGACCGGAAGTGTTTGTTTTATTATTAGCATAATAATAGCAAAAAAACTAAAAAAGATATGAAATGTGTGGTTGTCTCAAACCTCATATCTCATGTCTCAATACTCAAAATAAATCCATGACGACCAATGTCCAATGAACACTGCAGAAAAAATAATGAATACGAAACACTTAACCCTCAAACTAAAAGAGTGGAAAGCTAAAGGTTACAAAATTGTTTTCACCAATGGCTGTTTTGATATTCTTCATCTCGGACATATTGATTATTTGGAAAAAGTCCGTAAATTTGGGGATAAATTAGTAGTAGGATTAAATACTGACGATTCAATAAAACAAATTAAAGGGCAAGACAGGCCTGTACAGGATGAAAAATCGAGGGCAAGGGTATTGGCTTCGCTTGAATTCATAGACGCAGTTGTATTATTTAATGAAGATACGCCTTACGAGCTCATCAAATTGCTGGCACCTGACGTTTTGGTAAAAGGGGATGATTATGCGGTTGATAAAATTGTGGGACATGATATTATAAAAAAAAATGGCGGAGAAGTGAAAACAATTCCTTATATTGAGGGCTATTCAAGTTCCGGTATTATTGAAAAGATAAAATCGTTAAAATAATTAATCAATAAATCAACAATAATTATGATAGGAGTATACATTATTGGCGGAATTATGTTTGTTATCAGCCTGGTTATAAGTAAAAGGCTGAAGAATAAATTTAAAAAATATTCACAGATTGGTTTAAGATCTGATCTCAGCGGAAAGGAAATTGCTGAGAAAATGTTGCTTGACCATGGGATATTTGATGTTAAAGTACTTTCTGTGCAAGGCCGGCTTACTGACCACTATAACCCGGTTAAGAAAACTGTGAATTTGAGTCCTGAGGTTTATCAAGGCAGGAATGCTGCTGCTGCTGCAGTGGCTTCTCATGAATGCGGGCACGCGGTTCAGCACGCTTCAGCTTATTCGTTTTTACAATTGCGTACGGCTTTGGTCCCTATTCAAAATATTAGCGGAAAAATTATGAATATTATAGTAATGGTAAGTATTTTTGGCGGAGCATTTTTATTTGAAGCTTTCCCATATGATAATATTTTATTGCTTATTATTGCATGTTACAGCATTATGACCTTATTTACTTTTGTAACTTTACCAGTTGAGTTTGATGCAAGCCGAAGAGCATTGACCTGGATCAACCGGCAAGGTATAGTAACCAGCCAGGAACATGCTATGGCAAAAGATGCTTTATGGTGGGCCGCAATGACCTATGTGATTGTAGCGATTGGCTCACTGGTTACGTTGCTGTATTTTATTGCAATGTTTATGGGAAGAAGAGACTAGTGTAGCAACAATTTAATTACGCAATATTGTAATCATAAAATATATTATTTCATTGTTCAATTGTTAAGATGGTTATATGGCTTTATGGCAACTAAATTGCCAGCAATTAAGCAGCGAGTTTAAACCTATTAGATTAGAGACGCCCAAATTGGGCGTCTCTAATCTAATCACAAACCATTTAACCATATAGCCATATAACCATTTGTTGATTAATAACGAAAGAATCTATTTATTACGAATTCATAATTCGGGAAATTCGTAATTCGTAGGGCTAATATTCGTAATTCGTAAAATGGATTTTCAATTTACCGAAGAACAATTGTCAGTGCAGGAAGCCGCAAGAGATTTTGCACAAAATGAACTCTTGCCAGGCGTTATTGAAAGAGATGAGCGCCAAAAATTTCCCACAGATCAGGTGAAAAAAATGGGAGAGCTTGGTTTCCTGGGAATGATGGTAAGTACAAAATACAATGGTGGTGGTATGGATAATATTTCCTATGTGTTGGCAATGGAAGAGATATCTAAAATTGACGCATCGGCTTCTGTGATCATGTCTGTCAACAACTCTCTTGTATGCTGGGGATTAGAAAAATATGGTACCGAACAACAAAAACAAAAATATCTGACTCGCCTGTCAACAGGAGAAATAATAGGAGCCTTTTGTTTGTCTGAACCTGAAGCCGGTTCTGACGCTACTTCACAAAGAACCACTGCTGAAGATAAGGGCAATCATTATTTGCTCAATGGTACTAAAAACTGGATATCAAATGGAGGTACCGCTTCTGCATATCTTGTAATGGCACAAACCCATCCTGAAAAAGGTTACAAAGGTATTAATACTTTAATTATTGAAAAAGATACACCTGGATTTAAGATTGGTCCTAAAGAAAATAAGCTGGGCATCCGGGGTTCCGACACGCATTCCATTATGTTTACTGATGTAAAAGTTCCCAAAGAAAACAGGATTGGAGAAGATGGATTCGGGTTTAAATTTGCCATGAATACCTTGAATGGCGGCAGGATAGGGATTGCAGCACAGGCAGTAGGGATTGCATCCGGAGCTTATGAATTGGCGCTAAAATACTCAAAGGAAAGAAAGACCTTTGGAAAACCAATATGCGAGCATCAGGCAATTCAGTTTAAACTTGCTGATATGGCTACAAATATTGATGCCGCAAGATTGTTGTGTCTGCAAGCTGCCTGGTTAAAAGATCAGGAACTAAATTACAGTTATGCAAGCGCTATGGCAAAAGTATATGCCTCTAAAGTCGCAATGGAAACTGCCAGCGAGGCTATACAAATACACGGAGGATATGGATATGTGAAAGAATATCACGTAGAAAGATTTTTAAGAGATGCTAAAGTCACCCAAATATATGAAGGTACATCAGAAATACAGAAAATTGTTATTTCAAGGGAAATACTGAAATAAAAGGTTCTGTTTTATAATATTGTGGAATATCTGATAATTACGATAAATAAGTGTGCAATAACATGCATTATCTATAACCATAAACTAATAAACCAATAACTAAAGTGGTTGATTATAACAAAATAATAGAATCATTGAGTATACGGTTCGATCATTCGAACAATATAGCATTAAAAAGTTCTTTAACAATTGACGATTTTTTTGATGTCGCTAATACGATTATTCTAAACCATAAAGGTCCTATTTATTTCGGTGAAAAGCATGAAAAAATTGGCGAAGGTGATATGCTTTTCATTCCCGGAGGAAGAAAAATACCAATCACTTTTGGGGAGAATAGCCCTATGAGGATATCCCAGGATGATTATATCATTAAAAAAGAAAGATTTTTAACTGTAAATAAAAATAAAGATTTGATTGGTTCCCAGCCAGATAGTTATAGTTGCGTCAGTTTTGAAGCAAAGGTTTTTAATTCGGTAAACTTCTTCGCATCATTGGATATACCTGCATTTATTATATCCAAACACGATAAGCTTGCAGAATCGATCGTAGTGGTTGCAAAAGAAACTTTGGAAAATCTACCCGGTAAAGAAAGAGTAATAAAAATTTATACAGAACACATTGTTGTAGAAATTATCAGATACATACTAAAAAATAATTTATTCATAGAAGAGTTAACAACTAATAGTACCTACTTTAATGACCCGAGATTAATTAATATGTTTGCTTACATCAAAGAGAATCTGGGAAACGATCTTTCAAATAAAAAGTTAGCCAAAATAGCCGGAGTATCCGAAGACTATGTAGGTCAATATTTTAAATTGCTCACAGGTATTAACCCACAGGATTATATTGAATACCAGAGAATGGAATATGCCATTGATCTGCTTCGTTCAACCAAAAAAAGTATCAGGGAAATCGGAGAGCAAATTGGCTTTAGAGATACTGCATATTTTTGCAGAAGATTTAAGATGATGTTTGGAATCCCTGCAGGTAAAATGAGAAAAAGGGAATTACTCATGAACATTTAGCGCATGGTGCATTGAACAGAGCGCATGCGTATTTGCAACTTAAAGGTATTTTAATTGACCAATCGCAAAACGCTAGTAGATAGCTAACATCCAACATCCAGTATCAAGCTATTAATCCAACATCCCCTAATCCCTCTCTGATAACCGCCAATTCACTATTTGTACAATCAACGATCGTTGAAGCTACGTTATTACCATAGCCACCGTCAATTATGATATCTACCAGATTTTTATATTCTTCATAGATTAATTTAGGATCAGTAGGGTATTCTATAATTTTATCATCATCTCTTAATGAAGTAGTAATGATGGGATTTCCAAGTTCATGAACAATATTTCTTGGGATATTGTTATCCGGCACCCTGATCCCAACGGTTTTTTTCCTGGTCTTCAGTATTTTGGGGACATTATTGTTTGCTTGCAGAATAAACGTAAATGGTCCTGGTAAAGCTTTTTTCATCGCTTTAAAAACAGGGGTATGAATATTTTTTGCATATTCTGCAATATTGGACAGATCGTAACATATAAATGAGAGGTTTATCTTTTCAGGCTTTACTACTTTTATCCTGCATACTTTTTCAACCGCTCTTTGATTAAAAATATCGCAACCTAATCCATATACAGTGTCAGTGGGATATATGATCAAACCGCCTTTTCTGATGCAATCCACTACTTTGAGGATCTTTTTTTGCTGAGGATTATCCGGGTTGATCTTGATGAACTCTGCTTGCATGTGTTGTCAGGTTTTCTATATTAAAGGTTCGATTTTTACCCAACGCTGCCCTTTTTGGATTTTGTCCCAGTTTTTCAACAATTCTTTTTTATGACTACCTGCCCATTCCATTACTAATCCCAGGGCTTTAGGAGGAAGATGTCCATACATTATTCTTAGATCCTTTATGCTAATTTGTGCTTCATATTCATTATACTTAGCATGAAAGTGAGGAGGATTATGTTCTCTAAAGTACATGTAGATCACTATCCCATAAAAGCGACTAATCGAAGGCATAACCTTTTTCGCTTTTGAACTCTGCTTCCGGATCAATGTTATTTATATCATAATATACACTATGCGGGCAAATCTCAATTTCTTCATTCCAGGCTATAGCTCCGGTATCTTTGTTAATATAAACTTTTTCAAAGTTTTTATTAATATCCCAAAATTTAAATACAGGTTTACCTGAAAGATCAAACAGATCAATTTCACCCGCAGAGCCATCCTCATATCTAACCCAAATTTTATATTTTTTTAATGCTTTAACTTCAATTGGTTTATACATTTGATATAATTAATTTAATGTTAACAACAAACATACAAATTATCTAACAAAAATAATAATCTTCACAAAACCACTTACTTGTCTACAACTGTAGTCTAATCCCTATCTTACAACAGATACCCGCTTCGTGAATTGATCTCTGTCATTATATATATTCAATAAATACAACCCGCTTTGGAGACCGCTTATATCAATTACTGCATCGCTGGTAATGATCTTTGATACCTTTAATTGTCCGGTTACATTGTAGATGTTTAGCGTATAAGGCGAAAATTCGCTATTTGGAAAAGTGATATGTATCAGATCGTTGGCCGGATTTGGATAAATTCTGATGCTGTTAGCTGCATCAAACAATTCGTTTACTCCAATAGTAAAACAACTATCTACGCCAATCTTTTGGACAGCAGAATTTGGACAACCAGTAACCGAATCCACATAAGTATAGGAAATAGAGTGTGAGTCCACTCCTGCTATTGCCGGGTAGAAATAATTAGCAATTACACCTGTACCTGAGTATGTCCCGCCTGCCGGACTTCCACCTGTTAATGCAAATGGTGGAGTAGTATCACAAACATTTGTAAATGGAGCTAAAGTAACCGATGGCAAGGGATTTTCGGTAACAGTTACAATTGCTGATGTATCTCCACACCCAAAGGTATTCCAAACTACCACCTGATAATTTCCACCTATAAATGCATTATAAGTCCGGCCAGTTGCACCCGTTGAAGCACCATTTAATAACCAATCATAACTACTAATACCTGCACTATCCGATACTAATACCACACTGTCACCGGTACCGGTACAGAAAGCTGTTGGTCCACTTACTGTGATATTAGCTACAGGTATGGAATTAACTGTTATGTAACCCGCCAGAGTAATTGCGCTATCTACAGAACACCCAAATGCAGTTAACGTAACATCAAAAGTCCCAACAGAATCATAAGTTACTACCGGATTTTGAACTGTGGTATCTGCTGTAGTTCCACCAGGTAAATTCCAGCTATACCCTATCGCATTTGTAGAAGTGTTGGTGAAAGTTACTGTTACACTATCACATCCGCTTGTAGTATCGGCTGTAAAGTCAGGAAGGGGTGCAGCAGTACTTAATTGTACTGAAACTGTTGCAGTGTCTGCACAACCAATAGAATCAGTTCCTACTACTGTGTAAAGTATATTTGTACTTGGATTAGCATACACAACAGCACCTGTAGTATCGCTTAAGCTGTCTGAAGGTGACCATGTATAGGTTAAAGCTCCACTTGCTGTTAGCATTACCGAATCTCCGGTGCCACATACTGTTCCTGGTGAAGGAGTTACAGAAACAGTGGGAATGCTCACTACTACCGTTGCCATTGTATCATTGATACAACCGTAGATATCTGTGCCGGTGACCGTATATGTTGTCGTTGTTGTCGGGAATGCTTTTACAGTATCAGCGGTTGAATCATCTATGCTAATAGACGGTGACCAACTATAAGTATATGGCCCACCAACTGCCATCATAGTTGCAGAGTCTCCCAGGCATATAGCGAAACTGTCCATGGGACCAGGAGGAATTATAGGGATTATACAAACAAAGGGTAAAGGAATTGCCAATATTGTAACCGTATCCTTATCACTACAGCCTAGTGTATCTGTTACAGTAACAACATAATCGGTTGTAGTTAAAGGGCATGTTATAGGATTTGCTATTGTGCTATCACTTAAACCGGCTCCAGGACTCCAACCGTAAGCAGCTCCACCACTTGCCAGTAATTGTGAACAATCTCCTGAGCAAACAGTATCATCCACGCCTGCATTGGCGGTTGGAAGTGGAAGTACCAGTACCACTACTGTCACCGTATCTACATTACCACAGCCTGTAACAATATCTGTCGCAGTTACAATATAATTAGTTGTAGCTGATGGACTTGCAATAGGGTTGGCAATACTTGTGTCGTTTAGTGTTGAGTCGGCATTCCAGATAAAATTGTAGTTGCCGGTACCACCAGCAGCTAAAGCATTTAAAGTTGTGGATTGACCAGCACATAATGTATCATTGAGTCCTGCACTTACTAAAAAGTTTGTACAGATAATAGCACCACAAGAGTCATTGGTATGAGCGCCAATATGTGAACTATCATTTATAGGATAAACAATCCATTCTGTAGCCCCTATTGACCAGTCTGTCTGTCCTCGATTGATGGTAGAATCTCTTACAAGTGTGTTATTCTGCGTGGAGCCAGCGCCTACCGGCCATATTGAATCCTGTCCGATTACGCCAATAATATCCTGGGCAGCTGTGAGGTAATAAAGAGCAACCGCATCATTTCCATTGAAATTTGTAACACCACCGGAAATAATATCGGCTTTATTGATTAAATTTGAGTTAGTGGCACTGCTATGAGTAATAACATAAACATCACCGGGAGGTAATAACCCCGACAAATTAAGTGTGCTGTTCGGTGTAGTGGCTCCGTTGTTATAAAGTTCCACTGAATAATTACTAAGATCAATTGTTGTCGTAGAGGGATTATATATCTCTAAAGCTTTATTGAAAGAAGAACCTTCATAATATTCCGAAAAAAATAAATTTAAACAATTTCCTGCCCAAAAAGCAACTCCAACATCCGTTGCCGATCCATCTCCAATATAATAAAATGGCCCCACACCAGGAAGAAAATCTCCGGTTGACCAAATTCCCTTAGCTACAGCTACTAATTCTCTGCCATTAGGAGAGCTCCCCCATTCAACAAAATCTACCATTGCAGTAGAACTGCCAAATACACCTGTGGGCAAATAAAAACTTAAATCAGAAAGAGTGCTCAAGGGTTTTCCTGTAAGGGATACCGTGCTATCAGGAGCTAAGTTAAGTGAGCCATTTAATATCGCCATAGCGCTTAAGGTTGCTGGAATGTAACTAAAATTAGCACAAAATCTGTAACTGGAAATATCTACAGTGGTGCCGCCAAAGTTTTTTATTTTTATAATATCGGCAACAGGATCTACATATATAAGCCTGACGCCTTGCCCATTTACTTCAAATAGCGCTATTATAAAAAGTAAAACGGGGATGATTTTTTTCATTTTGTGTATCATGATTACGATTTTTAGGGTTTTAAATCGGGTTGCAAAGCTAATTATTAAAATTAAAAATGCAAAAAATTGAGAAAAAATAACATAAATGCTTGCATGAATATATGCCTGCATGACTCATGCATCCATGCATTTTAACATATTTGTTGCAACCCTAATATCTTACTATAGTAAATCAACGAATCTCTGATATCATCTTTTGAAACAAAATTATCAAACGAAGCTTTACCAATTTCCTTCAGTAATGTACAGTTTATTTTGCCATTTTCATTTTTCTTATCCTGTAAAGTAATTGAAATAATATTTTCAAAATCTGCTTCATCAATTTCTATCTTGCCAAATGTAGAAATAATATAATTTGTAATGCTGGATAGTTCATCTTTTGAGACCATGCCTCTTTGGTGGGAAATAAAGCTTTCGCAGACGATGCCAATAGCTATGGCTTCACCATGGCGTAAATTATTTGGTGATTTGATGATTTGGTGATTTGATGATTTGTTAACTGCCGGCTGCCGACTGCTGACTGCCGACTGCTGACTGCCGACTGCCGGCTGCCGACTGCTGACTGCCGACTGCTGACTGCCGACTGCCGGCTGCTGACTACCGACTGCCGACTGCTGACTACCGACTGCCGACTGCCGGCTGCTGACTGCCGGCTGCTGACTGCTGACCGCTGACTGCCGGTTGCCGACTGCCAGTTGCCGGCTGCCGACTGCCGACTGCTTATTGGGATTTGTTCGCTCAAGATAAAAACTTTCCAGCGCATGGCCAATAGTATGTCCGAAGTTCAATACCTTTCTTAATCCTTTTTCTTCCGGATCATTTTTAATAATGGCTAATTTTACATCAACAGAGTGGGTAATAAGGGCTTCCCAATCCTGATCCTCTAAACCTTTTTGTGATATTTCGTTCCATTTTTGCCTGTCAGCGATCAAACAATGTTTGATGATCTCTGCAAAGCCGGATAATTTTTCTTTTTTATCAAGCGTTTTCAGAAAGCCTGGATAAATGAACACGGCTTCGGGGTCTTTGAACAGCCCGATATGATTTTTGTAATTTTGAAAATCCACCCCTATCTTTCCGCCTATGCTTGCATCTACTTGTGCCAGGAGCGTAGTGGGAACCTGAATAAAGGCAATGCCCCGTTTAAAGGTAGCTGCACAAAAACCTCCCATGTCCCCAATCACACCTCCGCCAAGGTTAATGATCAGCGATCTCTTGTCAAAATGCAGATCGGTGAGTTGCTGCCATATATTTTCACAAGTGCTTAGGTTTTTATGATGTTCACCACTGGGGATGGTTATAATTGAAGATTGAAGATTGACCTGCCCCGACAAAGTCGGGGCGATTGACGATTGAAGAATAGGAAGGCAAAATTTTTGGGAGTTTTCGTCAGTGATTACAGCTATTTTTGTAAAATGTTTTTTATTTAGAAAAGCGTTAAGGTCTTTTAAACTTTGTTTGCCGATAGAAAGCATGAGATGTGGTTAGCGGTTAGTGGTGATTTGAAAAATTTTAATCAGTTTTAAATTTCTAAAATTTTTTCTAACTTTCTTTTGTTTTTAAAAGGCCCTATTACAGCTAAATTTAGGTTCCCGGGTTGAAAAATATCTTTGGCCGTCATCAAAATATCATCCTGGCTAATTCTATCAATTTTAGCAAAAATTTCTTTTGGTTTTAAAATTCTATTTTCAAAAAGCTCTTGATTGGCATAGAAAGAAGCTTTAGCATCAGACGATTCTAATAACAGCGTAGTTTTGCCTTTAATATAATCTTTAACTTTTTTTAATTCTTCGTTAGAAACCTTCTTTTGTTTTATCATCTTAAATTGCTTCAAAATAGCTGAAATTACTTTTTCTGTTTTTTTAATATCTGCTCCGGCCGTGGCCGCTAAATAGCCGCTATCAGTATCCGAATGAGAATATGCGCTAATGTAATATGCGGCTCCCAATTTTTCACGTATTTCAATGAATAATCTAGAACTCATCATGCCCCCTAAAATAACTGATAATAACTTTTGTGTGTATTTCCTGGGATGAGTTAGGTTGTAACCTCTTACTCCCAGGTACAAATGAGCTTGGTCTGTTTTTCTATATTCAAAAATAATTTTTGGCTCCGATTGTTTTTCGATCAACGCTGGTTTTTTTGATGGAGTAGATAATGATATACTGTTAAAATAGCTTTCTACCTTTTTTACTACTGAAGAACTATCTATTTTCCCGGCAATACACACAATAGTATTTGCAGCCACGTATTGTCTGTTCATATAATCGACTAAATTTTTTCTTGTTATACTGCTTACACTATCTTTGGTACCTGCTATATCCCAACCCGCTGGCTGATCGCCATATAAAAGTTTAGTCCACAGACTCCCAATATGATTCATAGGATTATCGTATCCCATATTAATTTCTTCAATGATCACTCCTTTTTCTTTTTCGATCTCTTTACCTGGTAAGGTTGAGTTAAGAAAGATATCAGAAACCCACTCTATGGCAGTTTCAAAATGTGCTGAAGCTACCTTTGCATAATACCCGGTATATTCTTCTCCGGTAAAAGCGTTATATATTCCACCTATTTTATCTAAGGTTTCAGCTATATTAATAGGCAGATGCTTCTTCTTAGTACCTTTAAAGTACATGTGTTCCAGAAAGTGTGATATACCATTTACTTCTTTTTTTTCATATTTTGAACCCGTTCCAACCAATACCAAAATTGTTATAGCTTCTGTATTCTTTTGAGGTATCGTTATGACCCTTAGCCCATTTTTTAATACTGTCTTTTTATACATTTTTATTGTATTTTTAAATTATTTTACTGAGTTATGTCCTTTATTTGCGCTTTTAAATACCCCGGTTTGCTTACGAATAGACTCATCATGTATGAGCTTGTATAGCTCGGCAATGAATTTTTCATTGAGGTTCATTTTTTTTGCCCACTGCGGCCTGGTTTTGAAGATTTCCCGCCAACGTTCTACCTGCAAAATGGTCACATTATGCTCTTTTTTATATTTCCCGATTTTTTCAACTACTGCCATTCGTGCAGTTAAGGTTTCTAATAATTCGCGGTCCATATTGTCAATTTTACTTCGCAACTCCTCTAATTGGTTGATAAATTCAACATTATCAGAAGATGGTTTTCTTATCTTCAGGTCGCCTAATATCTTTTTTAGTTGATCAGGAGTAACCTGCTGTTCCTTATCGCTCAGCGCTTCATTTGGATCAATATGGGTTTCGATCATCAGGCCATCGTAGTCAAGGTCCAGGGCTTTTTGTGCCACTTCAAATATCAAAGCCCGCTTGCCGCTGATATGGCTTGGGTCACATATCAAGGGGATGTCAGGTAACAGGCGTTTTAATTCTATGGGTATTTGCCATGTTGGTGTGTTTTTGAACTTAGTGTTATCAAATGATGAAAACCCGCGATGTACGGCTGCAACGCTTTTTATTCCGGCATTTTGGATTCTTTCAATAGCTCCGATCCAAAGGCTTAAGTCCGGATTGATGGGATTTTTTACCATCACCTTGATATCTGCACCTTTCATCGCTTCGGCAAGTTCCTGGACAATGAAAGGGTTTACTGTGGTTCTTGCACCAATCCACAAAATATCAATTTCGTTTTTTAAAGCTTCTTCTATGTGAACGGGCTTTGCTACTTCAACGGCCGTTGGCAGCCCGGTTACCTTTTTCACATTTTTAAGCCATGTCAAACCTATGCTTCCAACACCTTCAAAGCTGTCGGGCCGTGTACGAGGCTTCCACACACCTGCCCTGAAGATATCAATATTAAGCTTTTTTAAAGCGCTGGCAGTAGCCAATAATTGCTCCTCAGATTCAGCGCTACAAGGGCCCGCAATGATTAATGGGTGATTGTTACTTTGTGTAGGCATAGAATATCAACTTCTTTATCGTATTTTACTTTCATTGTTGTTTCCAGTATTTAGAAATTTTAAAGACTTATATTTGTATTTATTTTTGGGCAAAGAAAAATTATGAATGCGTCTGATAACCTCACTTTCGAAGATACCTCCATCGCTTTTGCTTCAAGATCTGATCCGGAGCTAAGAAAAATGCATCTCCTTTTTAGGCTTATGAATGATCAATTGCTTACAAAAGTAGGTACTTTTTTTATTAAATCTGCCTTCATGCTTCATTTTCCCATAAAATTGTTGGTAAAGAAAACAATATTTGAACATTTCTGTGGAGGCGAAACAATTAAAGCATGTGAAAAAACTATCAAAGAATTAGCAAAATATAATATTAAATCTATCATAGAATACTCCGTTGAGGCATCAAAAACCGAAGCAAGTTTTGAAAAGACCGCTCAAGAGATCATCGCAACATTTCAAAGAGCAGGGAGCACCCCGCCAGTTGGCGGGGCCATGCGCCTCCCGTTCTGTGTTTTTAAAGTTACTGGCATTGTATCAATAGAACTATTAGAAAAAATTCAGCAAGGCGCTCATCTTACTTCATATGAACAGAAAGCATTCTTTCAAACTAAAAAGAGGATTATTAATATTTTTAACAAAGCCTATGAGTATGGCGTCAAAGTGCTTATTGATGCAGAAGAAAGCTGGATCCAGGATTCCATTGATTTTATAGCTGACAGGATGATGAAAAAGTATAATAAAGAGCAGGCTATGGTTTACAACACCTACCAGATGTATAGGTGGGACAGACTTGAGGTAATAAAAGAAGCATACAACAGCGCTGAAAAAGAAAAATATTTCATTGGTGCAAAATTAGTACGCGGAGCATATATGGAAAAAGAAAGGGCAAGGGCAAAAAAGCAAGGCTGCAAAAGCCCCATATATGCTGATAAACAGGGAACTGATGAAGCATTTGACAACGCCTTATCTTTTTGCATTGACCATATTGAAAGGATCGCAATTTTTTCAGGAACCCATAATGAACAGAGTTGCTATCACCTTGCTCAATTGATGAATAAAAACAACATTGCTCCTGATGACTCTCGTGTGTATTTTGCACAATTATATGGAATGAGTGATCATATTTCCTATAATCTGACCAGGGCAGGTTATAATGTAGCTAAAACCATTGCTTATGGACCTGTAAACCTGGTACTACCTTTTCTTATCAGGCGTGCCGAAGAAAATACGGCAATCACAGGGCAAAGCAGCAGGGAATTGCAGCTTATTAAAAAGGAGATGAGGCGGAGAAAGGAAGAAAAATTTTAGACTTTTGTAAATCGTAAATCATTTAACACGTTCAGGGTTTTCTTTAATAAACGATTCCCAGCTTTTGGTTTTCCTATTGTCTGTAATATCATCCTCTTTACTTTTTATTTTATCGTTTTTACTTGTATAATAATGACACACAGCAACTGCTAAAGCATCGGTTGCATCAAGAGCCCCCTTATCAGCCCCCCCAAAATCCTCTCTCCCTTCATTCCTTCCCGAAATGGTGAATGGATGAATGGGTGAATCGGTGACTCGCCTTCCCCGTTTCTCCGATTCAGGGGAGCTTGGAGGAGGGCTAATGGTTTGCTCAAGCATACTTGCCACCTGCTCTTTGGAAGCGTTACCGTTACCTGTTACCACTTGTTTGATCTTTCTTGGAGCATATTCAACTATTGGTATATCACGTGAAATGGCTACAGCAATAACCACTCCCTGAACCCTGCCTAATTTTAACATGGATTGAACATTTTTTCCATAAAATGGCGCTTCAATAGCCATTTCATCGGGTAAATATTCTTTAATTAGCTGAATAGTTCCCTCATAAATTTTTTCTAATTTTATGGCATGGTTGCTGTATTGGCTTAAATGTAACACACCCAACTGTATAGCTTTAATCCCGGCAGGACTTGCCTGAATGATACCATAGCCCATGATGTTGGTACCGGGGTCAATGCCCATAATTATTTTGTCGTTATCTTTGTGCATCCGAATCGCAAAACTCGTAATTTTTTTTTAAAATGATCGAACTTTTTACTATTTACTATTTACTTTTCACTTCTTTATTAATAATATTTTACATTTTTTATTTATTCAGGATGTTGTTAGTGTGGCGGGGCATGCCTGACTATGAATTTGACAGTGATATTCCTCAAACCACCGCCATTTCAGTAATAGTTCCAGTAAGAAATGAAGCAATAAATATTTTTTATTTACTTGAAGATCTGAACAGGCAGGACTATCCAGTGCAAAATTTTGAAGTGATCATTGTGGATGACAATTCGGAAGATGATACAATTAAAATTGTTAATGAATTTTCAAAAAAGGCATTATTTACGTTAAGAATATTTGCTTTAAAGGAAGAAGGGATAGCCTCGCCCTCACAGGAAGCAGGGACTCGTCCCGATTATATTCCCCCCGAGTTACCCGGGGGTGCAGGCGGGATAGGCAGCGACATGCCTTCAGGTAAGAAAAAAGCAATTGAGACTGGTATCAATTATGCATCCGGAGAATTGATCGTTACTACTGATGGGGATTGCAGGTTAAATCCAGGATGGTTAAGTATTTTGCAGAATTTCTATGTTTCTAAAGCTGCAAAATTTATTAGTGCTCCTGTTAGCTATTTTACCGTAGAGCACAGAATGTATAGCCCCGCCACTGGCTTGGCTATGCCCGACACAATGCAGGCGATTGAATTTGCAGGATTAATTGTTATAGGCGCAACTTCAATTGCTAAAAGAAGTCCTAATATGTGTAATGGCGCTAACATAGCATATCCGAAAAAAATATTTTATCAAGTCAATGGATTTGAAGGAAACATAAACGTTGCATCGGGTGATGATGAGTTTTTAATGCACAAAATCTATGCGCATGGCGCAAAGCGCATAGCCCCGCCGGTAGAGACGCCCAATTTGGACGTCTCTACCGGCGGGGCTATGCGCTCCCGGGTTACCCGGGACTCTTTGCGCCATGCGCACGTGTATTTTTTGAAAAACAGGGAAGCAATGGTTTTTACCAAACCCGCAAAGAATTTATCTGGCTTTATTGCGCAGAGAATGCGCTGGGCTGGTAAATGGGCACATTATGCTGATATTAAAGTAAAGCTCCTGGCAATATTTATCTTCAGTGTTAATTTTTGCCTGATGGCAAGCATAATTTTTATTATAATCAATCAATACTGTTTTGCCCCGCCAACTGGCAGGGTAGAGGGCGGCATAGTGCAGAACGCTATGCCCTATGCGCTATGCACTATGCTCCTTAAGGTGTTTGCTGAATTCGTATTTTTAAAGACGGTAATGAAATTCTTCTCCAAAAGGTTTAATTACCTTGCTTTTGTATTGATTGAATTAATTCATCCCTTTTATGTTGTATTTTTGGGGTGTTTGAGTAATTTGGGCGGTTTTTGGTGGAAGGGGAGAAAAGTAAGATGATGGGAGATGAATAATTGGGTAAATCAATATGTATTTAAAGGTTTATTTATCAGTTTTTGCTATTATTTGCTCCTGTTCTGGTGAGAATGGAAAGAATATGGATTTACAATACTTTAATGTAGATTATAATAATATTGAAGAAGTTCAAGTATTACACCGAAAGACAAATAAAAAAATATTAGTTGCTAATAAGAAAACCATTGAACAGTTATTTAGTGATTACATTAATGATCGTGAGAAGAATATTGCGAAGTTTATGCCCGAATATATTGTTGATGTTAAGTATAGAGATTCAATAGATACATACTTGATAAGTGGTTATTACATAAACATGGACGATATAACATATAAGATGAAAAGAAATTTTAACGACTTTTATAATTATATAATAGAGGACAATAATCATAAAAGACATAGAGTTCGTCAATGATAAGGTGGGATTTATAGTTGGAGAGGGCGGTGCGGTGTTCAAAACGATCAATGGCGGTAAAAGCTGGAAGAAAATAAAAATCCGAAATCCGAAACCACTAATTACACTAATTACACTAAATTAGTGAAATTCTTAATTAGTGTAATTCGTGTAATTAGTGGTTTCAAAATTAGTGAAATTCTTAATTAGTGTAATTCGTGTAATTAGTGGTTTCAAAATCAAGCATTAATATCCATCTTCCATTTTCCATTATACATCTTACATCAACCATATGTCACAAAAAGATCAAAAAGAAATAATCAGGGCTCCTTCGTATTATGTCAAAAAGCGGCTGCTGAAGAACAAACCGGCAATGTTTGGATTGGTTGTAATTGTAATTGCCCATATTATTGCAATATTCGGATACCTTATAATGCCCGATAATACTTCAAATGCAAATGATGGAGCAGTTCAAATTCAAAAAAAACTACCTGGTTTTGAAGTGACATTGCTGAATTCAAGAAAAAACATGGAGGTACTAAAGGTGAACTTCATTAAGAAAATGTTATTTGGTCAGGAAAGGGAGTATTACATTGTTCCAATATCTGACTATTTGATAAAAAATTTAACCGTTTATATTCAAATATATGGAAGAAAAAACAGATATGAAGATTATGATCTGGTCAATCTTGTCAAACCTTTGTATGTCGGCCATTCAGATAAAATTATTCCGGAATTTGATATGAATTATAAGGTAGATGGTGATGTTATTACCTATCTTGATCATAATGAAACTATTCAGACAATAAAAAAAGCAGATTTAGTAAAAGAATTTAAAGAAAAATGCATTGAGCAACGAAAATATATATTAGGTACAGATAGATCGGGCAGAGATGTTTTAAGTAGATTGATATTTGGTATAAGAGTTTCGCTCGCGATTGGTTTTATCGCTGTATTGATCTCGCTTGCTGTAGGAATTACATTAGGTGCTCTGGGTGGTTTTTTGGGTGATCGGGTTGATAAAGTTATTTTGTGGCTCATGACCGTAGTATGGTCAATACCAGGCATCATGTTAGTTATTGCTATAAGTCTGGCTCTGGAGAGTAAAGGCATTTGGGTTGCTTTTGTGGCAGTAGGTTTAACTATGTGGGTAGATGTTGCCCGGGTAGTTAGAGGCCAAATCCTTAGTGTTAAAGAGAAGACATTTGTTGAGGCTGCAAGAGCTTTAGGTTTTGATACGCTAAGGATAATTTTCATACATATATTACCAAATATAACGGGTCCCATTATTGTTGTAGCTACTGCAAATTTTGCTGCAGCCATACTAATAGAAGCTGGCTTATCGTTTTTAGGATTGGGTGTGCAACCGCCAACACCTTCATGGGGCGTGATGGTAAATGATGGTTTTAAAACAATTGGAAGCAAAGACAGCTGGTATCTGATAGTTTTTCCCAGTGCTTGCATTATGTTAATGGTATTTGCTTTTAATTTATTTGGCAATGGTTTAAGAGATGCGTATGATCCGAAGGGTTCTGTTAAATGAAATAATTTTATAAGAAAGCAGATAGTCATTTAATTTTATTCAATCAGTAGAAAAGGGACATCAAAATCCAGAATGAACAAATATCCAATATTTAATGTCTGATAACCAACATCCACCATCCAAGATCCAATATCCAATAAAAGACCAGCTTGCATTAAAACAACTGGAGTTGAATTCTATCCTTGAGATAACCCAGGCTATCAATAGTAATCTGCCAGAACCTTCATTGTACAAAATCTACCAATTTACGCTAATGGCAAACTTAAATATTGAAAAACTTGCTTTGTTTGTTTTAGATGATAAGTGGATTTGTAAAGTGAACTTTGGCACAAAAAGAGATTATTCCAACGTACAATTAAATGATCATATATTAGGTATTAATGAGATTACCTCTTTGAAGCATGTGGAAGAGGGTGTTGGTGAAAGCGGGATTACGCGACCTAGCCTTCACCGGCACCACTATCAGGAATTTGAGGAGTTTGAGATAATTATTCCTGTTTTACATAAAACAAATGTTTTGGCGTATACTTTTCTTGGTGGATTTTCCGGCAAGCAGCCCCGGGTACCCGGGGTCAATTTATCTTTTATAGAAACATTTACCAACATTATCATCCAGGCCATTGAAAATAAAAAATTTGCCAGAAAGCAAAGACGTCAGGAAGCTGAAATTCAAGTAGCCAGGGAAGTTCAGGAAATGCTTTTCCCTGAAAAACTGCCCTATAACAAAAAATTAAAGGTTTTTGCCTCATATATTCCTCACCAGGAAGTAGGGGGAGATTATTATGATTTCATTCCTATAAATTCCGATCAGTTTCTTCTCTGTATTGCTGATGTTTCCGGAAAGGGAATACCTGCAGCACTGTTGATGTCAAATTTCCAAGCTTCATTAAGGACTTTAATTCGCTTAAAGAATGATTTAAAAGAAATTATTACAGAATTAAACTATATAACATTTCATAATTCAAAAGGAGAAAGATTTATAACTTGTTTTATGGCAATTTTTGATAAAAAAACGCTTAGACTTACTTATATCAATGCCGGCCATCCCCATCCTTTACTTTTATCAGAAAATAATAGTATAATTTATCTTAAACAAGGAACCACTGTTCTGGGCGCTTTTGATAAACTACCTTTTATTAATAAGAAAAATTTAATTTTGGATAGCGGCATGCTGCTGTTTACTTATACCGATGGATTAACCGAACTAAACGATGATCAGGATCAGGAGTTTGGTATTGCCGGTATAGAATCATTTATTAAAAAAGCAGACAGATCAGATTTACGGGTATTACACAGAAAATTGATAAAGCATTTAGATACTTTCCGCGGGGATCGGGATTATAAAGATGATGTAACTATCCTCACCTGCAAATTTGGCAGCGAATAGCGCATGACCCCGCCTCCTAGTGTTAAATTGCATAAATAATCTATATAATTGAATTTAAGCCTCAAAACCTGTTTGCAAATCTATAGAAAACTTACGCAACTAAACACTGGTGGGGGCATGGGGTATGGTGCATTCAGAACGCTGACAAATGCGAGTCTATTTCAATAAATTCTCTGCGCTCTGCATCCAGCCACAGATCCAGCTTTGCCAGAATAACCGCCGAGATAAAAAATATGGACGCCACTTTATCTACTTTCATAAAATCTGCCAAAAACAGATGAATAATGATAATAATGAAAGAAAGCAATGCAGCCATGGCGATAGCAGCAGAAGCTCCCCCTAAATCCCAAGCCCCCCTAAATCCCCCCGAAGGGGGGACTTTGCCAGCCCCTTTCCCTCTTGGCGTGGTTAAGGGATGGCCAGTTCTCCCCCTTTTGGGGGGAGTTAGAAGGGGGCTGGACTGCAGGCTGGCATGGTAAATTTTTGTCCCCCTGGTAAGTACTATTATGATCCACATAACAAATAACAATAATCCAACCATTCCCTGCTCTGTTAGTATAAGTAAGTAATTATTATGGGTAGTGGACTTTTCAGGGTTATCACTTACGTAGGTTGCGAATGAACTTACAGTATATTTTTTGTATTCAGGATAAAATGTGTTTGGACCTGTACCTGTAACAGGTCTATCTAAAAACATATGATAAGAGGCCACCCAGCGGTATATACGTTCCATACCTGAAATATCTTCCATTGTATAGGTTGCTTCTAATTTTTTTTCAAATTTTCTATGAGATACTGTTTTTTCATACTTGGGTGAGTAATCTAAATATTTATTTTCATTTAGAAGATAAGCAATAGCAACTATGATTACAATACCAGATAATAAAAGGACTTTTTGGGTCAATAAATGGTGTATCATAAAGTATGAGCAAAAAGCAAAAATAAGTGCTATCCAGGAAGCACGGGTGTAAGAAAAAATTATTGCAAAAATGAAAAAATATCTACTGAACGATAACAATGTATATTGGAATGATTTTTTTTTATAAAGTCCTCTAAAGTACCATACAAATGGAAGAAAAAGAGCAATAGTGATTGAATAATTTACATGGTTTTTGAAAAAAGGAACAGTAAAATTATTTATTGTATCAAAAGAGAACCCCTCGAAGGCATGCCTGACAGAAGTTTGAACTATTGCTATAAGTAATCCCGCGTAAAACCACCAAAATATTTTTTTAATATCCTCACGGGATTGAATTATCTGGCCTGTTAAAAGCACGAATGCTGTAATATACCAGATTTTGGAAAGTAAATATTTAACAGAGACAAACCAGGAAGTGGAGAACAGAACAGGGATCAGCAACCATATTAATTGCAAAATGACCAAAAATATGAATGGATGTAAAAGGAATTTAGTATCAAATTTTCTTGCTGCTATTATATCAATAAAATAAACCGCGGTTAAAACTATCATCAGGGGTTCCGAAATCAGATCAATAGAAAAACCACCGGGCAGATTTATTTCTATAGATAAAGGTATAGAGAATATTAGAAGATAATATATAATTTTGTAATCAAGAATAACCAGAAAAGTGCCTAATACAAGCAAAGGGATAATAAATAGTTCATATAATTCAAATATTATCCCCAGAGATGTACTTAACAAAAGGATTGCAGCCAATGAAATGAAGAGGATTCTTTTATTGTTCCATTGTTTCATTGTTTCATTGTTCTATTGTCTATTTAAACAGTTCTTTGATTTCTTTTTGATAATATTCAATAAATAATACTACAAAAATACTGAAGAAGCATGCAATTAGTGTAGATGATAGAACGATAAGCGACCGGATTGGCTTGGATTTCCTATCTGCCGGCGCTGCTCTTTCAATTACATATACAGATGAGAACTTGCTATTTAAACCAACGGTGGTTTTATTGTATTGATCCGCAATTTCTGAATGTTGCTCAGCGAGTAATTCCATTTGATATTCAAGCCCTACTATCACATCTGCTCCTTCTATAAAAGATTTTAAATTTAGCCCTAAACTTTTTTCTGTTGATGTAATTTTTTTAATTTTAGCTTCCAAACCTTTTATTTTTGCCTTTAAATTTATCACAGACGTGTCTCGTGAGGAAAATGCTTTTTCAATTACGTGGAGTTCTGCCTTTGCTTGTTCAACATTAAAAAGCGCTGTATTTAATTCGGTAGTTAAAAGTTCACTTTCTACTTCAGGATTATAAATATTGTATTTTCTACGGGTATTTTCCAGACTGTCATTCAACTGCAATATTTTTGCTTCTGTTTCCACCATGGAAAGTTTATGGAGATCAACTATAGAACTCATATTGTTTCTGATTGATTGTTTATTAAAATAATCTATTTTTGTTAACATTTCATTTGCTACATCAGCCGCTATATATCTATCTGCGTCATAGACGGTAATTTCTATAGCGCCCTCCGGTGTTTTCATGATTTGGGTGTATTTACGAAACGTTGTTAATATTTTTGTACGGTGGAACTTTGTATTGGTAGAATCAATATCATAATTTTTATATAGGTTGAATTTTTGTATAATTTCAAAAGCTATTTTTGCAGAATTACCGATTGAGATCAATCTTTCTGAATCTTCTTCAGTTCCAAAGACGTCCCTATCATGCTCACTAAATACCAATGTAGGATCTAAATATTTAGGATTCGATGCATAGAATAATACCGTAGATTTGTAGTAATTTTGTAAGAATAATGATATTATTATACTACCTATTGCCGCAATCAAAGTTACAATGAAGATATGTTTTTTCCATTGCAGCAGAATTTTTATTACGCTTATCAGGTTAAATTCCCTTTCGGCCATATTAGTAGTAAAAAGTTAAAATTCGTAAAGTTAAAAAAAATATAGATTTTTGCAAAGAGTATAGCGCATGGCGTTCAGCACTATAAATAATGCAGTCTACTATCAAATGTCAAAAATTAGCGTAATTATGAATACGCTTTTTTCGACTTCAAGTTATCTGTTTATGATGGTTAAATGGTTATATGGTTATATGGCTAAAATTACTGTTAATCAACCATATAACCATAAAGCCATATAACCATTTTTTCAATGAATAATTCATAAGAGTGAACCATTTAAATTAAATACTATTATTTATGAAATTAAGTACTACATCTATACGCTATGCGCCAGGATGATCAAATTCGGAGTCAATAATACTGTTTTTGTACCTTTTCCTGAAGCAAACAATACAATTTTACATGCCAAAACTACAAAAAACCATAAAAAGCTGCGAATAAGATTTTTTATAAGACCTTTTACTCTGATATAGGATGGAAGTATCCTGACTTGCTGATATCCTAGTGACAAAAAAAGTTGCTCCGCAGAGGAGTAATTTAAAAATGATTCATGAGTGTAATCCCCGAAGTAATACGTAGAGCCGAAAGGTGCATCAGTGTTAGGAGTTCTGAAAATAGCCATACCGCCATTTTCAACTTTTGATTCTTGATTTTGAATTTCGGATTTTGTCTTAAGTGATCTTTTAATTTTCTCAAGAAGGGAGATCAACTCCGGTTTATTGAAATGTTCGATAATATCAATCCCGATAATTACATCAAATTTATCATTGTTTGACTCCAGATAGGCAACCATATCTGTTTGTTTGATGTTTTTTAGCCCTAACTCTTTTGCTATTTTGACCTGCTCTTCACTAATGTCTATACCTTCGGTGTTTTTGTAACCTGATTGCTGCAATAATAATAGCAATCCTCCATAGCCACATCCAATGTCTAAAATACGAATGTTTTTATTAGCCGGTAATAATGGGATAATTTCATTTTTAAGTTGAAGGTGGTCTTCGTTTAATTTCTTATGAATATCTTTGCCCCCTAATCGGGAAACCTGGTTTATGAAGTAATTTTTATAAAATTTATTGCGTAGATCAGCGCTCTTTATCATAAATTTAGAAATTGATATATCCGGTGCAAATATACTGGATGCAATACAAATAAACTAATTCATTTGTACAACTTATTTAAAAATATCACCCTCATCGTTATTCTAAACCTGCTGATAAAACCCATCTGGATTATAATGGAGTTTATGGTTCAGGATAAGATCGGGCATGCGCAGTACGGAATTTATGCTGCTTTGTTCTCGCTTGGTTATATATTCATTATTTTATCTGATTTCGGTATAAACCAGTATTTTACTAAAACGCTGGCAGGAAAACCTGATTTATTGCAAATATTTCCTGACGCTTTTACCCTAAAAATTACAATTTCAATAATATATCCATTTTTTATGCTGCTAATAGGCTGGCTGCTGAATTACAGACATAGTGAACTATATTATTTGTTTTTATTGTGTTTTACTCAATCTTCTTTGCAACTGGCAATGTTTTTCAGGGCAAATTTTCAAGCTTTCCAGCGATTCCGTATTGATGCCTTTGCTTCGGTTATTGACAAGGTTTTTTTGATAGCAATTATTGCATTTTTGTTCTTGTATAGGATAGATCTGGAACTTTATATCTATACAAGATTACTTACAGCAGTACTTGCTTTCATTATTTTATTCATAATGTTAATCAATATTCACCCTGTGCCTCCACAAACTCCCGAGTATCGGGGGCACACAGGTGTGAAATCTCTTTTATTTCTCATGGTTTATGGCCGGTATAAACACAAAATAAAATTATCCAAATTGAAAGCTATATTAGGTGGTAGTATTCCGTTTGCACTAATTATATTACTTTATGGCGTACATGAGCGAATTGATCAGGTAATGTTGGAACGCCTTGCAAGTGATCATGTGACTGGTTTGTATGCCGCTGCTTACAGGTGGGTAGATGCTTTTATGATGTACTTATGGACAATTTTACCAATCTTTTTTGCCAGATTTGCCCATCTGCAAAGTAACCTAAAAGAACAGCAAAAACATTTAAGCTTCGGCCAGATCATAGTAAGTATTCCAATGATCTTTGTTTGCGGATTCGTATTTATATATGGTGAAAAATTGCTATGGTTATTAAGCAATAGTGATTTGGAAGATCTTGGTATTATGACTAGTTGTCTTAAAATTCTATTTATATCTGTTTTAGTACATGGACTTCTTGCTATTTACGGTACATTATTATCTTCAACCGGACATGTAAAATTTCTTAATAAGATGATGCTGGTTAGTATTGCGATAAATATCGGGCTTAATTTTTTATTGATACCAAAATATGGAGCAGAAGCCGCTGCTTTTACGACTGTGATCAGCACTGCTTTTCTTTCAGTTGCTTATCTTTTATATATACATATTCGTCTCCAAATTCATATACCTTTTCTGATCTTATTAAAATTAGTAATGATAGCCGCTGTTTTTACAGGAACACTCTACATTTTGAGTCATACGGGTATTGAATGGTATGTCAATACATTTATTGCGGGAGTTGTTCTTTTATTGGCTGCATATTTCTCTGGATTGATAAATGTTTCTATATTTAAAAAGGTATAACTATATATGTATTACCATAAAACAAGCATATTATTAAAAAAACTGTTCCCTTCGCTTATATGGGACAAATACCCAAATAAAAACCTTGTCTCCAATAGGATCCCTCCCGAGTTACCCGGGGGGACAGGCGAAACAGAGAAGAAAGTAATTTATCTCACTTTTGATGACGGCCCTGTTGCCGGAGTAACCGAATGGGTACTTCAACTATTAAAGCAGTATAATGCTAAAGCAACATTTTTTTGTGTAGGAAAGAATGTGGAAAAACAGCCAGCTATTTTTCAGCAAATCATCCGGCAGGGGCATAGTGTAGGTAATCATACATACCATCATCTGAGCGGATGGAGAACCCCCGTAAAAGAATACCTGGCAGATGTAGAAAAATGTGCTGCATTGGTTCACTCTAAATTATTTCGCCCGCCTTATGGTACATTGAGGCCATCTCAATACTCAAGACTTATTACTCAATACTCCATTATAATGTGGGATGTAATTAGTGGCGATTTTGACCAAAAATTGGTAAAAGAAAAATGCCTTGCTATATGTATACGTTATACAAGAAACGGGTCAATTATTGGTTTCCATGACAGCGTAAAAGTTGAAGAGAAGCTAAAATATGTGTTGCCTCAATATTTAAAGCATTTTTCATCTCAGGGATACAGATTTGAGGCGCTTTAAAAAGTAGACTATAAAAAAAAATAACTACTTGATTTACAGATAGAGAAAAATTTTTGCATTTGAAAATCAAAAAAGTGGGAAATAATGATGTAATATTTTTTTACGTTAAAAAAAAATATTACCTTTGCGATGCACAAGAAAAAATCCTGCAATAAGTACCCGGAAAATATGCAAGACAAACAACATACAATAAAAAGTTCAGTTTCTCTGTCAGGTGTAGGGCTTCATACCGGCATTCAGGTAAACATGAAATTGCTGCCTGCAAATCCTAATCATGGTATTAAATTTCAGCGCATTGACTTGGAAGATGAGCCTGTCGTGGAGGCTGATGTTGACAATGTGACTGACGTATCGAGAGGTACAACCATTGAGCAAAACAGGGTAAAGGTGCACACTGTGGAGCACATTTTAGCCGCTGTGGTCGGTCTGGAAATTGATAACATACTGATCCAATTAGATGCTCCTGAACCTCCCATTATGGATGGAAGCTCTAAAATGTTTGTTGAGGCACTGTCCAAATCCGGGTTACAGGAGCAAAATGTACCGAGAAATTTTTTCGAGATCCCTGAAGGTGTTACCTACAAAAACAAAGAGCATGATATAGAGATCACAGCGCTGCCGCATCACGATTATCGTGTAGCTGTAATGATAGATTATAACTCCCCGATCCTGGGGAATCAGCATGCTTCATTGAACGACATTGGCGAATTTTGTGAAGAAATTGCTGAAAGCAGAACATTCTGCTTTTTACATGAGTTGGAAGCTTTATATAAGCAAAACCTTATCAAGGGAGGCAGCCTGAATAACGCTATCGTGGTTGTTGACAGAGATGTTCGGGATGACGAGCTTGACCACCTCGCAAGTTTATTTGACAAGCCAAAAGTAAAGGTCAATGGAGAGGGAATACTAAACAATGCCAAACTTAGATATAAGAATGAGCCTGCCAGGCACAAGCTCCTGGATCTGATAGGAGATATGGCGCTTATAGGCAGACCTATTAAGGGGCAAATATTAGCTACCAAACCAGGGCATGAAGCAAATATTGCTTTTGCAAAAAAAATAAAAAAACTTATGTTAGACGGTAAAAAGCAAGATCTTCCTCATTATAATCCCAAGTTGCCACCAATTTTAGATATAAACCAAATCTCGAAAACATTACCGCATAACTATCCGTTTAGATTGGTTGATAAGATCATTCATCTTGACGAAAAATCTGTGGTTGGAGTGAAGAATGTAACCATCAATGAACCTTTCTTCCAAGGGCATTTTCCGGGTAATCCTATTATGCCCGGAGTTTTGCAGGTAGAAGCTATGGCACAAACCGGGGGTATTTTAGTTTTAAATACCGTACCAGACCCTGAAAATTACTGGACATACTTCCTGGGGATTGATAGTTGCAGGTTTAAAAAAATGGTCGTACCAGGTGATACCATTATTTTCAGATGTGAATTAACCAATCCAATAAAAAGAGGTATTGCAAAAATGCATGGACAGGCATTCGTTGCTGATAAGCTTGTATGTGAAGCTTTTTTGATGGCAAGTATTGTAAAAAAAAGTGACTAAGAACATAAATATGAATCACGCATTAGCCCATATACACCCCCAGGCTAAAATTGCTTCAAATGTTGTAATTGAACCTTTTACAACCATCCATAATAATGTTGAAATTGGTGAAGGTACCTGGATCAGCTCCAATGTAACGATCATGGAAGGCGCCAGGATTGGCAAAAACTGCAAAATTTATCCCGGATCAGTCATTTCAGCTATTCCTGAGGATTTGAAATTCAAAGGCGAAGAAACAACTACCATCATTGGTGATGGTACGGTGATCAGAGAATGTGCCACAATAAGCAGGGGTACAGCAGACAAGTATAAAACTGTGATAGGCAAAAACTCCCTGATCATGTCATATTCATATGTGGCGCATGACTGCATAATTGGAGATCACGTCATCATCGTAAATGGAGTTCAGATGGCTGGTCATGTAGAGATAGATGATTGGGCGATCATAGGCGGGGTAACTGCTATCCATCAGTTTGTTAAGATCGGCTGCCATGTGATGGTCTCAGGCGGGTCGCTGGTAAGAAAAGATGTGCCGCCTTACACAAAAGCAGGCCGTGAGCCTTTAAGCTATGGAGGCATCAATTCTGTGGGCTTGAGGAGAAGAGGATTCAACAATGAAAAAATAAACCAGATACAAGATATTTATAGATTGATCTACCATAATGGCCATAATAATTCCAAAGCATTGGACTTAATTGAACTTGAATGCCCACCTACTAACGAACGGGATGAGATACTGAAATTTATCCGAAATTCCGACAGAGGAATTATGAAAGGATACGACTACAATACCAGGGAAATAATTCTAAAAACAGGGTAAAGGCGCTATATTAACTCATCCCGAATACTCGGGATGAATTAAAGTCGTTTTCAACGGAAAATATGTATTGATAAAACACACTTAATCTCTTATGAATTACGAATTTCCCGAATTACGAATGAACATTTATAAATATTCGTAATTCGTAGGAAAGGCGCATTATTGGCAGGATTATTGTCCCCTCAATGATATGAAAACCACATTAATAATAATATTTGGATTACTTCTTACTTACCCAGTCCTTGCTCAAAGTGAGGAAATTAATCCGATAGCTATGGGATTGGTACTTCAAAACAAAGACAGTATTATAACCGGCCCTTTCATAAAATTTGAAGAAAAATCGCATGATTTTGGAGATATCATCCAGGGAGACAAAGTAAATTATAGTTTCATATTTAAAAACACGGGAACAGCTCCTTTAATTCTTACCAATGTACTTACAACCTGTGGATGTACAGCGCCAGACTGGCCACGGGAACCCATCCCTCCGGGAGGTGATAACAAGATGGAAGTAACCTTTGATAGTAAAGGTAAATCAGGACGGCAGAATAAGGTAATTACCATATTGTCAAATGGCCCACAGCAAAGGGTGAATATCATAGCCAATGTGCTACCTAAGCCTGGGGAAAATCTGATGAAAGATGAATGAAGAATAAAAATAATGGATGAAACCACGAATTACACAAATTAAATTAGTGTAATTCGTGTAATTAGTGGTTTCATTTTCAGACTAAAATCCAATTTAACAAATTTCTACTAATCTTACATTTTATTAAACCCTCCCCCCAAAAATAGCACTACCTACCCGTATCATCGTACTCCCCTCTTCCATCGCAATTTTATAATCCCCGCTCATACCCATTGAGATCTCCTTAAAATCGTTAGTATTAAAAAAAAATAAAGTTTTAAGTTTATCAAAAAAGTTCTTTAGGGATATAAATTCTCTCCTTATCTTATCCGTGTCATTAGTAAATGTAGACATCCCCATAAGCCCTGCAACGATAATATTCTTCAAATATGAAAAATCTTCGTCTTGTAACAACGCTTCAGCTTCTGAAAAAGAAAGTCCAAACTTGGTTTCTTCATCAGCAATATGAATCTGGAGCAGACATGAAACAATCCGATCATGCTTTGCTGCCTGCTTGTTGATCTCTTTCAATAACTTCATACTAGCCACAGAGTGAATAAAGCTGATGAACGGAGCAATGTATTTTACTTTGTTGGTTTGCAGGTGGCCTATCATGTGCCATTCAATACCTCGCCTGTAAGACTCTGGCAGCGCTTCGTATTTTTCCACCAATTCCTGAACCTTGTTTTCACCTATTCTTTTCAATCCTGCATCGTAAGCCTCCAAAATATCTTCTACCGGTTTTGTTTTTGTTACCCCAATTAATTTACAGGGAGTTTCTTCAAGGTGATCATTTATTTTTTGTATGTTGTCTTTGATTGACATAGGCTGGTTGCCGGATATTGTAAATTGGATATTAATCTGAAAATGAAACCACTAATTACACGAATTACACTAATTTAATTTGTGTAATTCGTGTAATTCGTGGTTTCATCCATTATTTTTATTCTTCAGTTGTTTAAAAAGGGTTTTAAAAAACGGTGCGAGATAAACATAAAAATTTAATGGTGCAAATTTTATCAGAGAAAATTTTTTTTTAATTAAAATATTCAACTTTGAAAAATTAATTAATATCTTTATGCTTCATGAAACAGCTTGAGATAAAATATTCATCGTTGGATGAGATAAATGATGTGGCTGATAAGATAATATCCTTTTCTAACGGATCAAAGATATGGTTATTTGATGGGGAATCAGGCGTTGGTAAAACCACTTTGATCAAATCAATCTGCAGGAAATTGCAGGTAGAGGATAATGTGACAAGTCCTACCTATACCATAGTAAATGAGTATTGTACACAAAAAGGCGCTGTGATCTTCCATTTTGACTTTTTCAGACTCAATAATGAATATGAGGCAATGGATATCGGCTATGAAGAGTATTTTTATTCCGGGAATTACTGCTTTGTAGAATGGCCGCGTAAAATAAAGTCTCTGATCCCTTCGGAATTTCTGAATATTAAGATAACTTTAGGGGCAGATGAAAGGAGAAATTTAGTGATCAGCAAATCTTCTCTATAAAAAACGTAGCTTTGCAAGTGTTTTTAACACAGAGAAAGAAACTAGTGTAGCAACAAATTAATTTAGGTGCATCATCATATAAGAATCGATTATCAAAGAACTTATGAGATAATGGTTATATGGTTAAATGGCTATATGATTATATGGCTAAAATTACTGTTAATCAACTATATAACCATAAAGCCGTATAACCATTATTATTCATTGCCGTTAATCTCCTACGAATTACGAATTACGAATTCGTAATTCGGTTATTCGTAATTCGTAGGGCTAATATTCGTAATTCGTAGGAAAGGCGCTCCGGAAACTAAATAACTAAAACTAATAAACCAACAACTAATAACCAACATGGGTACATCATCAAAACCGGGCTTTGAAACATTAGCCAAAGAAACAGCTTTATATCCCCAGGAGAAATTGTTGGAAATCAAAAAGGGGAAGAATCGCTTATCAATCGGAATACCAAAAGAGATCGTACTTCAGGAAAACAGAATAGGCCTCACTCCGGAAGGTGTTGGGTTACTTGTATATAATGGTCACGAAGTATGGATTGAAACCGGGGCGGGATTATCCTCAAAATTCACTGACAGAGAATACAGTGAAGCCGGTGCAAAGATTGTCAAAGCTATTAAAGAAGTTTATGAAGCCGAAATTATTTTTAAAATAGAACCACCCAGCCTTGAAGAGATCAAATATATGAAACAAGGACAGAAGCTGGTATCTGCTTTGCAGGTGGCTAATTTAAATCCTGAATATTTGAATGCCCTGAATAAAAAAAAGGTGATTGCTGTGGCTTTTGAACTTATCAAAGACAAACAAGGTGGATTACCGGTTGTCAGCGCTATGGGTGAGGTTGTTGGAAGCACATTAATGTTGATCGCTGCAGAATATCTAAGCACTGTTCATAAAGGAAAAGGGATAATATTGGGAGGAATTACAGGAGTTCCTCCTACTAAAGTCATTATTTTAGGCGCAGGTACGGTGGGTGAATATGCTGCCAGAGCAGCCATCGGGCTTGGTGCAGAGGTTAAGGTCTTTGATAACAATATTTACAAGTTAAGAAGACTGAAGCATAATGTTGGCTTGCAGCTTTATACTTCTACGATAGAACCTGTTGCATTAAGCCAGGCATTACAACGGGCCGACCTGGCCATCGGCGCTATGAGAGCAGAGGAAGGAAGAAGCCCCTGCGTAGTGTCCGATGAGATGGTATCCAATATGCAGCCCGGTTCAGTAATAATAGATGTAAGCATCGACCAGGGCGGATGTTTTGAAACCTCCGAGCTGACATCATATTCAAAACCTGTTTTCAGGAAGTATGATGTAATTCATTATTGCGTACCAAACATAGCTTCGCGGGTTGCAAGGACTGCTTCCAAAGCTTTAAGTCATATTTTTGCCCCAATTTTACTGCAAATCGCTGATTCAGGCGGTTTTGAAGAAATGATCTTTGAAAGAAAGTGGTTTATGGATGGTGTATATGCTTACAAAGGCAGCTTAACAAACGCCTATGTTGCTAAAAAGTTTGGAATGCGATACAAAGAGCTTAGCTTGCTGATGTCGGCTAGGTTTTAGGTATGATTTTAATTAATATTGTGTTTTTAAAGAAAAATTACCTAAAATGAAACCACTAATTACACTAATTACACTAATTAATAATTACACTAATTTAATTTGTGTAATTCGTGTAATTCGTGGTTTCATCAGTTTCTAATATAATAAACTAAACAATCCTAAGCTTGGCAAAGCTCAGCAATAATGTTTTTTTACCACATTTATCAAACAATATTTCAGCCTTTCTTTCACTTTGTTTACCGTCTATTTTTTTTACTATGCCGTAACCAAATTTTGTGTGTTCGACCTTCGTTCCAACACTTAGGTTTGATGTATCGCTGGGGGTAAAATTTGTAAAGCCCCCCTTCCGTCCCCCCGAGGGGGGGAAACTATGCCTCCCCCCTTGCCGAGTGCGGGGGAGGGTATTAGTGATGGAGCGAGCTGGGATGGGAAAGTCCTCCCGAGTACTCGGGAGGGATTTAGGGAGGCTACTTCCGCTATAGCCCGTCTGTCCCGCCTGTCCCGATGCAATCGGAGACAAATTCGGAGGAATGACAATTGTTTCATCTATCAGATCTGTAAGTGTTTCTCTGCCCGAAAAAGCAAGGTACTTCGGGTCAATTTCATCTAAAAACCTACTGGGCTTACATACATATAAGTTTCCATAGCGGTATCTATATTCAGCGTAAGACAGTGTGAGTTTTTTTTCAGAACGTGTCAGGGCAACATAAAACAACCTTCTTTCCTCTTCCAGATCAGCCCTTGAATTAAGCATCATCTGAGACGGAAAAAGATCTTCTTCTAAACCAACCACATAGACATTTCTAAATTCCAGGCCTTTTGCAGCATGTATGGTCATCAGCGTTACCCTATCGGCATCTTCCTCATTACCAGTATCTGCATCCGTAAGCAATGAGATTTCCTGAAGAAAGCAACCCAGACTTTTATCATCATTATCAGCATTATCAACAAATTCCTTTATAGCATTGAGCAATTCCTGAATATTTTCATACTTAGATAAACCTTCTACCGTCTTATCCTCATAAAGCTCTTTTAGAAGCCCTGAACTTTTTGCTATTTTTTCCGTGGTTTTGAAAGCATTATTAGCGTTATTTATTAAAACAAAACTTTTGATCAAGGTTGCAAACCCTTCAATTGCATGAGTGATCCTCTCTGACATGCCAGCCTTCGAAATATTACCGATAATTTCCCATAGAGGTCTCCGGTTTTCATCTGCTAATACTAATAATTTAGAAATAGTAGTATCACCGATGCCTCTGCGGGGATAATTAATGATCCTTCTTAATGCCTCCTCGTCATTATGATTGACTGTAAAACGCAGGTATGCCAGGATGTCCTTTATTTCTTTGCGTTGATAAAACGAAAGCCCTCCAACTATTTTATATTTAATATTAATACGCCTAAGCGCCTCTTCCATAGCCCTTGACTGTGCGTTGGTTCTGTATAAAATTGCAAAATCACTGTTTTTAAGCTGTCCCCTGACTTTCTCTTCAAAAATAGAATTGGCAACCAATTTGCCTTCTTCATTATCACTACCGGCCTTGAGCACATTTATCAGATCGCCTTCATTATTATCCGTCCAAAGCTTTTTGGGAAGCTGATCTTTGTTATTAATAATTACTGAGTTTGCCGCTTCTACAATATTTTTGGTTGAGCGATAGTTTTGTTCGAGCTTGAATATTTTAAGATCAGCATAATCTTTTTCAAAACTGAGCATATTGTGAATATCTGCCCCTCTGAAGGCATAGATACTCTGAGCGTCATCACCAACTACGAAAATACCAACCCCCACAGCCCCCCTTTGGGGGGATTTAGGGGGGCTGGCCGCCAGCTTTTTTGTTATCAGGTATTGAGCGTGGTTTGTATCCTGAAATTCATCAAGTAGTACATAATGAAATTTATTTTGATATTTGTGTAATACTTCAGGAAAATCCTGAAAAAGCTTATACGTATTAAAAAGCAGGTCGTCAAAGTCCATTGCAGATGCTTTAAAACATCGCTGCTGGTATGTCTTGTAGATGTTTCCCAATTCAGGCTTTCTATATCTTTCATCTTCTTCACGGTACACCGGGCTATTGAGATATTCTTCAACTGATATAAGGCTGTTCTTTGCCAAAGATATCCTTTTTAAAACCACAGATGGTTTGTAATTTTTATCATCCAACTGCATTTCTTTAATGATTAACCTTACTAAGCTTTTAGAATCACCCGCATCATAGATGGAAAAATTGCTGGGGTAACTTAGTTTATCAGCTTCAATTCTTAGTATTCTGGCAAATATGGAATGGAAGGTCCCGATCCACAGATTACGTGCCTCCTGACCAATCAATTTTTCAACACGGCTGCGCATTTCTTTAGCAGCTTTGTTTGTAAAGGTAAGCGCCAGAATATTAAAAGGATCAACACCTGTACTAATATGATAAGCGATACGGTATGTCAACACCCTGGTTTTTCCCGATCCGGCACCGGCTATTACCATGGAGGGCCCTCCATTGTATAGAACGGCTTCTTTTTGACGTTCATTAAGGTCTTCTATAAAGTTCATCTGAAAATATTTTTTTGAAATGCAATTTATAACTTATTTTTAAGATTTTTCTAAAAATTCATTATTTTTGCAACAATTAGTTAAAATTTCTATGTCATCAACACTATATGGAAGGAGGAGAAAAAATATGAACTTACCAGGATTTTATACAATTGTATTCTGTATATTACTTTTGAGTGAATTTATCAATGCTCAGAACACCCGCTCCTTATTAGGAGAAAACGGCAAATGGACTGTCTATGACACCTCAAATTCACCATTGCCGGATAATTATGTGTCAGCGATCGCGTTAGATGCAAAAGGCAACAAATGGTTAGGAACCTGGCAGCATGGCTTGGCACGATTGAATCCTAACCTGCAGGGAGATGCTAAATGGAAGGTTTTTAACAAGTCTAATTCAAAACTACCATCCAATAAAATTTCATCCCTTATCATTGACGAAAAAGGAATTTTATGGATTGGTACGAGCAACGGTGGAGTAGCTAAGCTTGATCCTGAAAATAACCAATGGACCGTCTATACCATCAAAAACACCCCATTACCCTCAAATAATATTTCTTCAATCGCTATCGATGATAATGGTAAAAAATGGATTGCAACCTGGGATAAAGGATTAGCCAGGTTTGACGATACACATGAGGGAGAACCTATTTGGACGGTGTACAAAAAAAATAACTCGGAGCTGCCTACCAATTATATTTTATCAGTAGCTGTTGATATGCACAATAATATTTGGGTGGGTACTAATGGAGATGGTGTGGCTGAACTTATACCTGTAAGCCCGTATGTATGGACATTATATAATAAATCCAATTCAGACCTGCCTGCTGATATGGTCTATTCAATCGTTACAGATCAAAATGGTAATATATGGTTGGGCACAGAAAAAGGTTTGGCAAAGTTTCATATTTCTGAAGAAAAATGGGAAGTTTATAACAAATCTAATTCGGGACTGCCTGATAATTCTACCGGATTAATTACAATAGATGGAAAAGGCAATATATGGATCGCATCAGATGGCTTAACAAAACTTGTCCCCAAAGAAAGCGATGGATCTTCTGGCAAGTGGACCGTTTATAACACTTCAAATTCCGGATTATCTTCAAATTCGGTCAAAGCTATTACCATTGATCAAGATGGAGGTAAATGGATAGGTACTGGTTCGGTAATTATCGGAACAAAGAATAAGGTCATATTTATTGGTGGCGGAGTAAGTGTTTTTAAATAAATTTTAGAACACAGATAATCTGTGTAATCTGTGTTTTTAAATCTGTGTAATCTGTGTTCTAAAATTTATCGGAATATAAAAACCAAATTTATAACGCAAAATATTATCCCTGATTTTTTGATTGCTCAACACAGAGATATTATCTACATAATCTGTAGCTTGGTTTAACAGCCCTATTTCCAAGCCAACACCAAACCCATTTTTAAAACTGTACACTGCACCAATTATTTGAGGTAACACAAAGGAAACATTACGGTATTCTTTACTTTCTTCTTTAGCCCTGGTATCGGAATTTGATGCTAAATCATTATTTTCTTTATCTCTTGGCATAAATCGCATCACGCCTATTCCCTGCCCCAGGTATAAAACAAACAGCTCTTTTCTAATGATGTTCACCAGCAGGTCATAATTAAATATGATAAAATTTGTAGTAAAAAACTTATTAGGTGTAGGGGGAGTAGGTAGCGGGGAAGCATAATTTATATTTTCTCCGCTGACTTTACCAATTGTAAGGCCAACATGCCCGTTTAGCCTTTTCTTTCTGCTAAGTTTCACACCAATATGAAACGCCTGGGTCCACTTTTCATACTTGGTGGTTAGATCTCCCCTGTATGCATTAGCGATGATACCTAATTCTAAAAAACGAATTACACCGCCTGTCCCCCCGAGTAACTCGGGGGGGAGTAACCGAGGTTGAATAGAATCTGATTCCTGTGCATTCCCGCCTGCCTGCAATATCTTTGCCTTATTTTTGGCAGGCAGACCTGCCTGTTTGGTGGGATTGCTTTGTGGACGGGCAGGGGAATTTAAAGAGATTATAGATATTAATACGGATATTAATAAAAACTTCATCTATACAGGGATCAATTTTTTATCATTATTTTTGAGGAACATTAGAATTACAAAGATATGTAAAACTGTTCAAAATCCAAAAATATTAATAATTAAATCAAGCAATCTTTCTAAATTTGATTGAGTCATACTCAGTGATAGCAACTTTGAACAAAATTGTACGTAAAAGTAGCTATGAAATTTTTAAATAAAAACTGGATTATAGAGGGTACTATTGATTTTGAATATAAAAAATATATCCTGCTGGCATACTTGAAGGAAGTTAAAGACAACTTTAGCGACAAGAAATTATACCCGTTTTTATCCGACCTTATCTCTCATTATAAAAACCTGGTCTCGATCCGGGAAAATAAAAAATTAATGTATGAAAATTTTCCTGATAAAATGACAAGGACAGATTTTGAAAATTTGAGCTTTATTTATGAAAAGATCGTTGAGGATGATGATATGATGGAGCAAATTGAAGAGATTTTAAGCTATGCTATTCCAAAGGTTGATCAGCATTTACGAGAAGGAAAAGATATTTATGAATACATTGAAGAAAACTTAAATATTTATACCATAGGGATTTATCCGCTATTCCCTGATGAAGGTTATTTTTTTATTATTCAAAGTGGCGATAAGACTACGAAAGTTTTTGAATTTCAAATCACTATTTTTCAAAATTCCGGTGAAAGGTTTAGAGGCATTCATACAAAGTACATAGATAGTTTCAAAAAAAGCATTACCAATACCTACCAATCTATTAAAATAGAATTGATAAAAAGATATAAAAAAAAGCTGCCTAATCCAGCTACATACGTAATTGAATCGGCTATTCCCTGCCCTTTTGATGAAACCTTGCTCCCTATTGCCAAAAGGTCTTTGGTAAAATATATTTCTATTGCTGAGGAGTCTTAAGTGGATGTTGGTTTGATAATCTAATTTTCTAATTTATTTTCTTCTTTTTTTTCAGCAGCTCCATCCGGAGATTGCTGGTTGTTCTGTTGCTGATTGGGGGGTGGTGATATAGGTGACTCCTGGGCTCTTTCTACGTTTACACTCCCAACACCTTCGTCCTCTTCTTCAGGCCTGTCTATGATCCCAGGTAGATTTGTGCTTAGAATTAATACTATCAAAGCGATGGCTAATCCCCAGGTAATATTTTCAAGCAGATCACCGGTTTTTTTTACACCAAATAACTGTGTAGAGCCGGGACCACCGAAAGTGCCTGAGAGTCCTCTGTCTTTGGTATGTTGCGACAATACAACAAGCACCAGCAAAAGGCATACAAATATGATAAGGCCGATAATAAATACGTACATGTTAATTTAGATTTTCAGGTATTATAACAATTTTTTTTGAAGTTTTTTTATACGAGCCGCAAAGTAAGCCTTTTTTCCCGGATATTTCAAAATTAATTTCTTATAAATATCAATTGCTTTTTTAATATTTCCATAAGTTGCCAGGATATTGGCAAGGTTTTCTGTTGCTAATTTTTTATCTTCCTTAGCGCTTGATGTTGACAGGTCTTTTTTATTTTTTATTTTCGGTTCTTGATCCCGCCTTTGGCGGGGCAGGTTTTCGATTCCTTGAATAGGAATAGTGGGCTGAGTTTCAATGAATTTATCAATAATTTCTCCCTCGATATCCCCCCTATTAAGGGAGGCAGGGAGGTATTTATCTACCTTATCTGTTATCTGGAGTACTTCACCGAGCCTGCTGGAATACATGCTGGATCCAATATCCAATTGCGCAATGCGGTTAGAACGCGGATTTGAACTCTCATTCCTATCTGTTCTACGCTTTGTTTTTATTACTTTTTTTTTTTAGGACTTTTAGTTACCTTTCCCGGATCAATGGGAGATGATTTTTTTTCTTTTTGAATCTCAGCAAGTCTTTGGTCTATAATTGCCTGTAAGTCTTTTTTACTTTGAGTGCCAGTCCTCCCAAATCCCTCCGCCTTTCCCGATGCAGTCTGGGAAGAGGGGACTTTGCCAGCCACCCCTGAATCCTTCCGAGGGGGGACTTTGCCATCCCCTTTCCCTCTTGTGGGGGATAGGGGTTGACCAGTTCTCCCTCCCGAGTACTCGGGAGGAGTTAGAGGGGGGCTGGGAGGGCTTGGAGTTGATTCTTCTAATTTTTTTAATATTTTATTTAATTCCTTTCTATCATTACGCTTGAATTTTTTACCTTTGATCATCCCTTGCAGAAGATCTATTTTTTCCCTGGTGGGTGATTTTAGATTAGCGAGTTGCTGTTTTAATTCCAGATAATTTTTTTCTTGCACAGACAACACAGGCTTTTTCTCTTTTTGTGGTTTTGTCACCTGCCTGCCCACGAGGCTTTTCTGTGAGACGGGCAGGCGGGCATCTTTTTCTTTTTTTGTTTTCTTAATTATTTTGGAAGGCTTGCTCCGTTGAATTTCTTTGTTTAACCGGGGCTTTTTGGTTTGAGTGTCCCTGATTTCAGTCTCAGAGACGATTCGTTTCTCCTGAGTTTTCGGATGGGAGGGTGCGATTTCAATCTTTTCAGAAGAAGGCGCCTGAGCTTGTTGAATAAGCTTTTTAAGCAAAGTTCTGTCAACAGCATAAACAGCGGCAGTTCGCATTTTTTTATCTGCAAGCTTGGAATTTTTGTCATGATACCCTTTGGCTAAAAACAGGTGTGCTGTCTGGCAGTAAGGAGTATTGGCTACAATGACTTCAAGCGCTTTAAGATTCTTATCTAATTTTGAACCTGCTTTATTAGTATTTTGTATTAAATTAAGGAAAGTTTGTTTGTTCATAGCCTATGGCGCAAAGAGTCCTCCCGAGAACTCGGAAGGGTTACACGCTTTACGTACGTTGTTTAGCGTTCAGACAAATAAAAACGCAAATATACAAATCATTGTTTAAAATTTAAAAATGAAACTGTTTGGTTAACTTTTCATTTCTACCAATCTTCCTGTGTTTTATTAAAAATATCTAAAATTATTTGTTCAAAAATTTCATCTATCAATTCATTTTCAACATCCGAAAGGTTTTTTTCTTGGGCAAAGTCGGCATAAAAGGAAAAATTCCTATCAAAATTTTGCTTTTCATCTTTGGTATTCAAAAATTTGGTTTGAACATTGATCGTTAAACGGGTCAATGCAGAGATCTCATTTGCCTGCGGTGATACAGGGCTTACAGTGTAAGACGCAATTTTACCTTCAAGCTGGAGATCACCAAACTCATTAACAATGCTTAAGTCCCTGGTGTTTTGCTGGTAATAATCTTTTAAGCTTTCTGTAAACAGGTCACCCAAATTAGCCGGTCCCGCTCCTGAATTGTTATAAAAATTTTGAATTGAGACGGTTTTTATTTCTTCACTGAAGCTTCCGGAAGTAAAAGAATAGCTGATTTTGCAAGCTGACAATATCATTAATGAAAGGGAAATATATAGATAAATGACTATCCGCTTTCTTGTACCAAAGCATGATTGCATGGATGCATGGATGCATGACTGCATGCAGTCTTGCATCCATATATTTATTGATATTCCGATTTCCATTCTCCTTTTGAGTTCATTTTTAAAATTAAGCTCTTATTCATATTGATCATTTTATTTTCCCATGCATATATTTTATCATCATAAATCATAAAATCTTCTTTACTAATCTGCTTTGCATTACATAATGAAAATATAGGATTCAATTATACAGTAGTGCAGTCATGCAACCATGCAGTCATGCAACCATGCAGTCATGCAACCATGCATCCAACATCAGTCTTCCAAGTCATACTGCTTGATTTTTCTATATAAAGTTCGTTCCGAGATTTCCAAATCCCGCGCTGCATACTTTCTTTTATTATTATTTTTTTTCAACGCTTTGATAATAAGTTCTTTTTCTTTTTGCTGGATTGAAAGCGATTCGGTTTCGGTTTCGTGAGAAATATCCTCTGTTTTAGAAAGCTCTATGGTTGTTTTGTCAATTTGAGGTCTATTACCCTGCACAACTTTTTCTGTCCCTCCTATGTAATGGGTGGGTGGTGGAGTTAGGGGTTGGCCAGTTTTTCCTCCCGAGTACTCGGGAGGAGTAAGAGGGGTGGTGGGGTCACTTTCAGAGATATTTTGAAAAAGTTCGTTATAGCTATCTAATGTCTGATCATCTAAATTCGCATGTTTCAGTAAAGTGAAAACAAGCTTTTTGAGTTCGTACATATCTTTCTTCATATCGAAGAGCACCCTGTATAAAAGGTCTCTTTCTGAGAGGGTACTTTCGCTGGTATTTTTGTAAATAGCAGGGATCCGGCTGGTTTGTTCCTCGGGTAAGTATTTGATCAGTATTTCATCATTAATTTCTCTTTCCATTTCCAGTACAGAAATTTGTCCGGCAATGTTCTTTAATTGCCTGATATTGCCGGGAAATCTGAAATTGGTAAGCCTTTCTTTAGCGGCATCAGTGAGCTTGACAGGCTTTATTCTATGCTTGTCGGCGAAGTCAGTAGCAAATTTTCTAAAAAGTAAAATGATATCATCACCCCGGTCTCTTAAAGGTGGAACAGATATCGGTACCATGTTCAAACGGTAATACAGGTCTTCTCTGAATTTACCAGTTTGGACCCTTTCTGCCAGGTTGGTATTCGTGGCTGCAATTACCCTTACTTTTGTTTTTTGAACTTTTGAGGACCCCACCCTTATAAACTCACCATATTCCAGCACACGCAACAGCCTCGTTTGTGTACCCATGGGCATTTCAGAGATCTCATCCAAAAATACCGTTCCGCCATTGGCAATTTCGAAGTATCCTTTTCTTGCTTCAGCAGCACCGGTAAAAGCGCCTTTTTCGTGGCCAAACAGCTCCGAATCTATTGTTCCTTCCGGGATAGCGCCACAATTAATGGCAATAAATTGTCCATGTTTGTAGGGGCTGAGTGCATGGATAATTTTTGAAAAAGATTCCTTACCGCTCCCGCTTTCACCTGTGATCAATACGGTCATATCAGTAGGTGCAACCTGGATAGCAATTTCTATCGCATGGTTTAACGAAGGAGCGTTTCCATTAATGCCAAAGCGTTGTTTTATGGCTTGTATTTGTTCTGTGTCCATAATGAGCATAGCGCATAGCGCATAGAGCATAGCACAGGCGTATAGCGGAAAAATACGCTGCACTCTGCTCAAAGGTTTTATTTGAAATTAGTTATTTTTCTGCATAAAGCGCATTACACAGTGTATAGAGCAAAGGCCAAAGCATTGAACGCCATGCTCTCTGCGCCATGCGCTATGCGCTAATGATTTCACCTAATAACGTTGCGGCAGTACATTTCCTAACCAACACATCTACGTAATCACCTTTTTGTATTGAACCGGCATTCGAATGTCCGTTCAATACAGGAAATACTACAACCTTGTTTTCACTGTTCCGTCCACTTAAATCATCTTTTGACCTTTTTGAAAATCCCTCAATGAGGACTTTATGAATTTTATTGAGCGCCAGGTGATTTCTTTCTAATGCGTATTTTTGTTGCAGCTGAATGATCTCGCTAAGCCGTCTTTTTTTAATATCTTCAGGGATATTATTTTTATACTTTTTTGCTGCCAATGTGCCGGGTCTTTCGGAATAAGTAAACATATATGCATAGTCATATTCTACCCATTCCATTAATGAGAGCGTATCTTTGTGCTCTTTTTCGGTTTCGGTACAGAAGCCTGTTATGAAATCAGTAGTAATTCCGCAATCATCGCCTAATATGCTTCTTATTGCTTTAATACGTTCCATATACCATTCTCTGTCATAAGTGCGGTTCATTAATTTCAGAACGCGTGAATTGCCACTTTGTGCCGGCAGGTGTATATTCTTGCAAATGTTATCGTACTTTTTCATAGTATAAAGCACCTCATCGGTCATGTCTTTGGGGTGGGATGTTGTAAACCGAACTCTTAATTCAGGGCTTATCAGCGCTACTTTTTCTAATAGTTGGGCAAAATTTATTGTACCAGCCCTCCTGCCTTCCGCAATGCTGGCCCGATGTCCACTGGACATCGGCCTCCCCAAAGGGGGGACTTTGCCATTGCTCTTGCCGTTGTTATTGTTATTGTTATAGTCATTGTTGCTGCCACTGCTTCCTTCCATTTCCCATTTATAAGAATCCACATTCTGCCCTAATAGCGTTACTTCTCTATAACCCTTATCAAAAAGATCCCGGGCTTCTTTTACGATAGAGTAGGGGTCACGGCTGCGCTCTCTGCCTCTTGTAAAGGGTACAACACAAAACGAACACATATTGTCACAGCCTCTCATGATAGAGATAAATGCCGTCACTCCGTTTGAGTTAAGCCTCACCGGGCTGATGTCAGCATAAGTTTCTTCCCTTGAAAGATAAACATTCACAGCCTTGTGGTGATCATCAACTTCTTTAAGAAGATTGGGTATGTCTCTGTAAGCATCAGGTCCTACAACCATATCTACAATCTTTTCTTCTTCCAGTAATTTTGATTTGAGACGTTCTGCCATACAGCCGAGAATGCCTATTTTAAGATTGGGGTTTTTCTTTTTCAGGGAATTGAAATACAGTAGTCTTTTTCTAACGCGCTGCTCAGCCTTATCCCTGATGGAGCAGGTATTGACAAAAATGATATCAGCATTTGCAATTTCAGAAGTAGTATTGTATCCATCTTTTTGCATGATGGAAGCAACGATCTCTGTATCAGCAAAGTTCATCTGGCAGCCGTATGTCTCTATGTAGAGTTTGGGTTTCATTATCAAATTTAGTTGCACTAATTACACTAATTTTGTGATTGCAAATTTAACAAAAAAAATAAATAATGACAAATTGACAGGAAAAAATAAAAACACGTAACAGCTTGTGGGTAGGAAAAAACGCCAGCCATCACCGATAAAATTAATTGTATGTGGCTTGTAGTCTCTTAAAATTTGTCTTCAGCTATTTTAACACCACTCCATAATTTGTAATGAGTCATGTTTTTAAGAAACCAGGGGTGACGAAAACAGGAGAAAAGGGGTTTACCTCTTTTTTTATGGCTTGTAAATATAAACTGATTGCGTCCTTAATATTTACCAATGCTTCTTTCCTTGAATCTCCTTCAGAAATACATCCTTGTAAGATTGGGCAGGAAACGGTATATCCGCCTTCTTCAGCCGGTTCTAAAATAACTTCTAATTCCATAATTTATAAATCTGTAATGATTTTTTGTCAAATATGCGAAATTTTAAGATAAAAGTTATTTCATTCAATTATTAGTTTCCCGGTAGCAACGATTTGTCTGTTGTTGCGAAGTTGAAAGAAGTAGTTGCCTCTTGCCAAATTCTTTTTTTCAATTTTTACCTGTCCGGTAATTATATCATCAGCCGTCTGCACTAACTTTCCTGTTTCACTGTAAATTCTTAAATCGTAGTTTTCATTTTTTAAATTTTCAAACTCCAATATAGCGTATTTGTTGAAAGGATTGGAATACAATGTCCAAGAGCTATTATTTTCATTTTTCTCTATTCCAGAGGTAAAGTCAAAGTACATGCTATCTACAATTAATTCTGTTCCCGAATTATTTCCACTTTGCATGTATATGATAGCACTATCAATGACAGAAGCATTTTGTGTGATTGGAATTGTAATTAAAGTAAAGCCGGCAATATTTGTTGTGTCAGTCCATAATCCATTGTCTGCAACATTTCCGTTATTTAATAATTCAATTCTTATTGAAACGGTGTCAATTCCTGTCAAACTGATCCTTACATAACAATATAAATTTAAAGGATGTGTAGTAAGAGGGAATTGTGTTTGAGCCCATCCTGCACAACCAAGAGTTAAAATTTGTGCAGCAAAGTTCCCCTGATAAGAATTACTGTCTTTATTAACTCCACTACAACTTAATTGGGCATTGCTTGTTTGCCAGTTGTCAGGATTGACGTACCAACCACCAATGTCTGTCCAATTTTCAAATCCCGCATTAGGGATTGTCTGCGCACAGGTTTGAATTGTCAAACCTATTAGCGCTGCCAGGATGAAGATTTTTGTTTTCATTTATCTAATAATAAGCATCCTCTTATTGCTGACAAAACCTTGATCGTTTTTAATGTATAGCATGTATAATCCCTGCGTCAAATCCGAAGAATCTATTATTAATTCACCTTTTTTATCATTTAATTTATATTCCTTAATTTTTTCACCAACTATATTATAAATAGTTAATGCTGCATCAGTAGTATTATCAGGTAAATTGTATTTAATTTTAGTTTTATAGGTGAATGGATTAGGATAAATTTGCATATCAAAGCTATTTTCACTACTGAAATCTATAGTTGCCAATAATGGTGAAACTGCAAAATATATAGTATCTGAATATGTTTGGGAATCAGTTGTATCAATAAGATAATATATAAGTTTATAATTCCCCACGCTCAATTTTCCTATTGTTATTGTGTCTGTATGACCAGTTACTACTGGAGCGGAGTCAAGATCAAAATAAACCCGGACTTCAATTAGTGTGTCAATAAAAATAATGTTGGAACCTAACATTATGTTAGCGGAATTAAATGTATAACGACCAATAACGATAATAGAATCGCTTGTAGTGGGATTAGATGGTTTTATTATTATACTATCTATTTGTGCAAAGGTATTTGAAAATACTGTGCTAATTGAAGCAACTAAAATAGCTGCTAATACGGTTTTTAGATTTTTTGACTTTTTCATGATTAGGAATTTTTAAATTATGAGTCCACTCCGAAAAGTCACTCAAAAGTTTAATAGCACAAATATACTAAAGAATATAATAAGTACTCAGGTTTTTTTTGATTTTTTTTGGGGATGGGGGAGAAGTTATTGATAATCAGACAAATCCAACATTGTTTGGTGGTATAGGATAGCAATTAAGTGCAACAAAAAATAAAAATGCTTGATGATAAAGGCGCCTGGTTTAATCTATTCAGGAGTTTCATAACATTCAGTATGATGAAAGCCCATTTGCAGTTTATTTGATGAGAAAAATGGAAGGCCAAAGGCCCGGTAATTGTTGATTTATGAAAATCAATGACCTCTGCAATCATATTTTTTGAAAATTCCTGTTTGTATAAAGCAGAAATTTCGTACCTTTGTTCAACTGGTTGGTTGTTTATATTTATTCATAATGCACCTTTTGTTGAGGAACTAAGGAGCAAAGTTAAACATTAACCGTCAAAGAATAATGGTTAAATTAAAAAATTATATCAGCTATTTAATTCTCCTGACATTGACCATTAACGGGGTAAATGCTCAAAGCCCTGATGGTTCCATATCTCTGTTCATCCGTGACCAACATACAGGTTATGGATTAAAATCCAGGGTAGAGGTAACATCCGAAAGCAAAGAGACCATAGATGTCTTGAAAACAAAAGGCAGCGGGCATGTTACGTTTGAGGCAAAACCGGGTAAATATTATTTTAATATAAATTCAGAAGGATATTCTCCAATGAGCGCCTGGTTTCAGATCGGATCAGGCAAAAACTTAGATGTAGAAGTATTTTTAGATAAAATGAATTATATGCCTTCCGACATTAAAGATACAATTGGTGAGTCAAAAGCAGTTGTGGAGGGGTACGTGGTTGATCGTTCAACAGGTAAGCCACTTTATGGAGTTGATTTTAAGATTACAAACTTAGACCTGTCCGCCACTTCGTTTTGGCAGGCGGGTAAAAGCATCAAAACAGACCAAAAGGGCTACTTTTATGTTGAGGTCCCATTTTTTTCTGTATTAGAAGAAAACGATGAGCAGCCGGTAAGAACAGATATTGTTTTTAAAAAATCCGGGTACAAAACCTATGTGGAAAAAAACGTGCTTATTTTACCAGATAAGCAGACCATGAAAATTACTTTAGAGCAGGGTGAAGGGCAGATCGTGAA
>VRUD01000005.1:0-34103 GCA_019456305.1 Cytophagales bacterium
TGATTTACGGGATATCAAGGAGTGCAGCAGGAACTTATTATGATAGCCTTCTTACAGGGGCAGGTTGCGACAGTGTTCATTCCACCGTATTGACCCTTGATCCGACATACAATATTGTTGATGCACCAGTTTCTGTTTGTGATGGCGATAGTATTTCCATTTACGGTACATTCAGAAGTATAGCAGGGACGTATTATGATAGCTTAACTACTGTAAACGGCTGCGACAGCATACACTCAACAGTCCTTACCGTAAACCCAACTTACAGCATCACCGATCCTGCTATCGCTATCTGCATTGGCGACAGCATTTCTATCTACGGCACTTTCAGAAGTTCTGCAGGAACATACTATGACAGTTCAACCACCTATGGACAAAATTGTGCAGACACTGCTAACATCTATCAGTTTAGCTTTAATGGAAAGAATTATGAAATAGTTAAAGAACTAAAAACATGGAATGATGCTGCTAATTGTGCAGCAGAAAGAGGGGGACATTTGGTTCATATTGACAATCAAAATGAACAAGATAGTGTTTATGATGCTATAATTAATGGGGCTGGAATTTCCACTACCTATACATCGGTATTTGATGGAGGGGGGATAGCATATGTATGGATTGGTGCAACTGACAAAAGTGCAGAAGGAACCTGGATTTGGGATGGGGATAATGATAGTATAGGAACTAATTTCTGGAATGGTCAGGGAAACGCTGGCTCAGGAGGTGGCAGCGCTGTTGGTGGGATGTATCAAAACTGGGGGGACGACTTATTTGGGGATCCTTATGAACCTGATGATTTCCTTTCTAGTCAGGATGGTGCAGCGATTGCATTAGACAATTGGCCTTATGGAATAGCAGGAGAATGGAATGATATAAATATATCAAACACCTTATACTATATTATTGGATACGATAGTTCTGGCGCTGCAACAACAAACGGCTGCGACAGCATACATTCAACAGTCCTTACCGTAAACCCAAACTACAACATCACTGACACCGATATTGCTATATGTAATGGTGACAGCGTATCCATCTACGGGATATTCAGAAGTGTCGCGGGAACGTATTTTGACAGCTTAACTACTATTAACGGCTGTGATAGTGTGCATTCAACAGTGCTTTCAATAAACCCAACTTATTCCATCAACACACCGAATGATACAGTTTGTGATGGCGATAGCGCCTTAATATTTAGTATTTATCGCACAACTGCCGGAATTTATTATGATACTCTAACAACTATAAACAGTTGTGATAGCGTAATTGCCACAACCTTAATAGTTAATCCACTCCCTGTTATTTCTATAACACCATCTCCGGGGGTAGTGTGCAATTATGGAGACACTGTAATGTTAGTTGCAAGCGGAGCGGTTAGCTATACATGGTCACCCGCAACAGGTTTAAATACTACGACAGGTGATACGGTGTTGGCTTTCCCTTCTGCCAACACTACTTACACAGTAGCAGGAACAAACGCATCAGGATGCGTGGACTCCACAACCGTTTCGGTTCAACTAAGTGCTGCCGGTCCTGTTGCAAGCTTTACATCAAGTACAAATGTATGTGAAGGTGATAGTATCACATTCAATAACACATCTACAGACGCCACCGGTTTTAACTGGTCGTTCCCCGGAGGAACAACACCTGATACTACGATTCAAAATCCGGTAGTTACTTACAATTCAGCCGGTACTTTTGATGTTACATTAACAGCATTGGGTTGTTCTACGGATAGTACGATAACTATGGCGGGGTATATTACCGTTAATCCAATTTACAATTTCACTGACCCTGCCATAGCTATTTGCGATGGGGACAGCATCACCATCTACAGCGCTTTCAGAAGTGTCGCAGGAACATACTACGATAGCTCAACCACCATAAACGGTTGCGACAGTGTTCATTTAACAGTACTTACAGTAAACCCAACCTATTCCACCAGCACACCAGATACAACTATCTGCGATGGCGACAGCATAATGATATTCAGCATTTTCCGTACAACAGCAGGAACATATTATGACAGCTTAATCTCTGTTAATAATTGCGACAGCGTAATTTCTACAACCTTAATAGTTAATTCATTACCAACTGTTAATCTCGATGGAGATACTACGATTTGTAATGTTTGTTCAATAACGCTTGATGCGGGTGCAGGTTTTTCAAGCTATGACTGGTCAACCGGAGCAACTACTCAAACTATTATTGTTGATTCTGCTGGTACATATATTGTTACGGTTACTGATGCGAAGGGCTGTACGGGGAATGATACCATAGTGGTTGATATAGCATCTGGTTTAAATGAGTTGAGTAGTGTTGAAAGTATTAGTATTTACCCTAATCCCAACACAGGTGAGTTTGTAATAGAAATGCTTGTCCTGAACGAAGTGAAGGAACTCCAAATTAAATTATTTAATATAACTGGTCAGGTGATATACAGCGAAAATTTGAAACGATTTAAAGGGGTATATTTCAAACGAATTGATATAAAAGGACTTTCCGCAGGGGTTTACCAGTTGCAGATAAGAACAGGTTATGGTGAGGTTAATAAGAAGGTTGTTGTTGAATAGGCAGTTTTTACTCTTTCCAGTCCTTATAAATAAAAATCAACAATAAAATAAATAGCTCGTTTCTCTTTTTTTGCTCCCTTTTTTATTTCATTAATTTCCGATTCTCAACCTCTTGCAGAATTTTCATTTGTTGAATGGCTATTTGATTCAATTTAATAAGCCGTTCTTTTTGAGATATATTTTCGTTTATAAATACAGCATTAAGATTTTCCATATTAGACAGGCATATCAATTCTTTGATTGTAGCATAATCGCGGATATTCCCTTTTAAATCGGGATTAGCTTCCCGCCATTGTTTTGCAGTAACACCAAACATGGCAACATTCAAAACATCAGCCTCGTTGGCATATATGATTGATGTTTGAGCTGCTGATAGTTCTTTGGGAACAAGGTTTTTTTTGATGGCATCGGTATGGATATGGTAGTTTATCTTTGCTAATTCTCGTTTGGCTGTCCAGCCCAGTTGTTTCTGTTCTTCTTCCTTTAAGCGTTGGAATTCTTTAATCAAATAAAGCTTAAATGTTACGCTAATGGCTGAACCAAATTCAAAAGCAATATCTTTATGAGCATAAGTGCCACCATATTTACCTCTTTTAACAATTATCCCGATTGCATCAGTTTTTTCTATCCATTCCGAAACACTTAACACAAAATTCGGCAAACCGGCATGAGATTTAAAGTGGTCAAATTTGACCACTTTAAAATTTTGATTGTTTATTAGTTCCCAAGTGCCCAAATATTCCAGTGTATATCGGTTTCTTAACCAGTTTTTAATAATATCGGCAGCACGGCTCTCACTTTCTTTGGCATTAGCCATGTCAGTTAAAGAAATATAATCTTTTTCACCAACCGATATAATTGTAATTTCAGTATCTTTTACATTAATTTTCCGACTCATCTTCAACCTCCATTTTTACAGGTTCTACAAATTCAATTTTTAAAAATACGAAGGGTTGGGATATTTTTTCTTTTAATTCTGTCATTTTGTTTCTATCTTTTGTTTCATTTTCAAGGTGTCTGTTGTCTTTTTAAGCATGAACGCTAACTTACTCCTTCTAACAACTTTCCTCCTATAAATAAAAATCAACAATTATGTATCATATCATTCTTTTTAATTGGATAGTTTTCCAATAATTTCTTCGGGTTTTAGCTGCTCCTGTTCCCCTGAATTCATATCTCTCAGCGTCAATTTACCTGTTTTAATTTCCTCTGACCCGATTAAGATCACATAAGGGATTGATTTTTTATTAGCATAATCCATCTGTTTTTTCAATTTTGCCTGTTGGGGATATATTTCACTGTTTATTCCCGCAGAACGCAGCTTTGTTAGCACATTTAAAGAATATTTCTCAGATTCTTCATCGAAATTAGTGACCATCACAGCGGTAGTAGTTAGCCTCCCTTCACGAAAGAGCTTTAATTCTTCCAAAACCACGTAGAGCCGGTCTACACCAAATGAAAAACCTATACCCGAAACATTGAGCAAGCCAAACGAACCTGTAAGATCATCATACCTCCCCCCACCACAAACACTGCCAATGTTTACATTATTAACTACAGCTTCAAATATTGTTCCTGTATAATATGCAAGACCTCTGGCTAAAGAGGTGTCAAACAAACAATGACTATGATTATGACTGTGACACAGATTAGAAATATATTCAAAAACTTGATGGAGTTCTTGTAGACCCTGAATACCTGGTGCAGAATCTTTCAGGTAATTCTTAAGTTTATTTAATTTTTCCTGGTTGCTATCCTTTATTTCCAGAATAGCCATAAGTTTCGAAACGGCACTTTTAGATAAACCTTTATCAGCTAATTCTTTCTTTACTCCCTCCTCTCCTATCTTATTGAGCTTATCTATGGCAACACAAATTTCAGATTCTTTATTTCTTTCACCGATCATTTCAGCTACTCCTTTTAGAATTTTGCGGTGATTGATCTTTATCGTAAAATCCTTTATACCAAACCTGGTTAATATTTCATCAATCATTATGATCATTTCCGCTTCACAAAGCAAAGAATCGCTCCCTATAACATCAACATCGCACTGATAAAATTCTCTGTAGCGTCCTTTTTGCGGTCTTTCAGCACGCCAAACCGGTTGGATCTGGTATCTTTTAAAGGGAAAGGTTATATCATTACGATTCATTGCTACATAGCGGGCGAAAGGGACTGTAAGATCATAACGAAGTGCCTGCTCGGGCATTTTTTTAAGAGATGCTTTGGTTAGATCATTCATACTGGTTCTGGTCAAAAGATCCCCGGAATGGATAATATTAAAGATAAGCTTACTCTCCTCCTCACCATATTTTCCAATTAGTGTTGTCAGGTTTTCCATAGCAGGCGTTTCAAGAGGCTCAAAGCCATACTTCTCAAATGTAGATTTAATTATATCAAATATATAATTCCTCCGGACCATTTTTGATGGGCCGAAATCTCTTGTCCCTTTGGGGATTGATGGTTTTGGGTTGTTCATTCTATGTATAATGCTAATATACTAACTATTTTTAGTTCATGGTTTTTTTGTTATTAGTTTTAGTTCATTGGTTCAATAGTTTGCTAATGCCGGACTCATGGCACGACCAACAAACTAAAAAACTATAACCATAAACTATCAAACCATAACCAATAACTAAAAACTAAAAACCAACTTTAGTATCATTAGTATAAATTAGTATATTAGCATTATATTATCCGTATATTTGCGTCAGTACGATTTACAAATAAAGGCATTTATCAATTAATAATAATAAAAATGGGTAAAGAAAGATCACAACGAAAAGAAAGAAAAAACCGAAGCAGAGCTATTCAAAAGAAAAAAAGAATAAAGCTTTTAAATTACCAGCCGGTGATTAAGAAGGTTGATATGGAGGCAATTAAAAAGGGTTTTGAATCAAAATCGCAAAAGACTATTTAAAAAAGTTAGACAGTTGACCCCGAGTACTCGGGGTCAACTTATTTTTTAAATTCAACTACCTGTTGCGTAATGAGGATAATCTCTGTCAAAACATTAAGAGATTTTTGGGAAAATCCTAAATATTCAAATTCGAAAGAAGCATTAAAAGCTTGGGTTGATGAAGCAGAAAAAGCTGATTGGAAAAATTCAAATGATGTAAAAAAACATCCTAAAATGAACATAGTAATAACACAAGTTAAAAATAAAGACGAAGCGCATTTACTTGCGAAGTATGCCCGGAAACTCAAAGCCAAAACAAAAATCTTCAATGACGAAGAATGGGAGGATTATCTTTTGGGATTGATGATTGAAGAATCGGAGCTTGAGGGTGGTGAGGTTTCTCGGAAAGAAATCTCCCAAATATTTAGACGTAATGGAGTTGATTTTTAGACCGCGATTCAAACGCGATTTGCAGAAAATCAAGGACAAAGAAGTGCTCAAAAGCATTTCGGTTACACTTCGTCAAATAGAAGATGCAAATGACATTAGATTGATAGGCGGTTTAGTGAAACTGGAAAAATATGTTCACTACTATCGTATAAAAATAAAACTTTCAAAACGAAAAGATTATCGTCTTGGGCTCATGATAAAGGGTAAAAAAGTATGGGCAGAGAGAATAGCGCGTAGGATAAAAATCTATAAAGATTTCCCATAAATGAAAATTTTGCCTCAATCCAACCTCTGTTGTTCTGGATTACAAATCCAGAACAGCGGTGTTAATTATGATTACTCAATTATTTACACTATGTCTTTTTCCCTAATTCAACTACCTTCATATCAACCACTTTCTTTTTTATAATATCAAATTTTATAATAGTTCTTACTGTATGTAATCCTTGTTTACCGGCAGCTCCGGGGTTTATGTAAAGGGTGGGTACTAGTTTTTTATCAGTCATTACTCTTAAGATGTGAGAATGCCCGCAAACAAAAATATCAGGCGGATTTTTATATATCTCTTTTCTGACCTCGGGTGAATATTTACCCGGGTAACCGCCAATATGCGTCATCCAGACCTGCATATCTTCACACACAAATTTATTATCTTTTGGATGTAAATATCTTATTTCCATCCCATCTATATTTCCATACACCCCTTTTAGAGGCTTAAATGCTGAAAGCTTTCCGGAAACTTCTATATTCCCAAAATCTCCTGCATGCCATATTTCATCGCAGTCCTGGAAGTGATTAAATATTTTGTCGTCTAGAAAACCGTGAGTATCTGATAGCAGCCCTATTCGCATCTCTAATGCTTTTTAGAAATTGTCATAGTCATTACCAATAACAAAAAACTAAAAACCAACTATTTCCTATTTCCCCATTTATCAGGATTTCTTCTCCAGGCATTTAAGATCTCCATATCCCTTTCGCCTATATATTTTCTTTCCAATGCAACACTCAGGAGATAATTGTAGTTAGTTAAGCAGTGCAATGGCACATTTTTCTTCTTAAAATTTACCTCCGCAGTCTCAAACCCATAAGTAAATATGGCAAGCATTCCCAAAACCTGCATCCCTGTTCTTTTTAAGGCATCCACAGCGCTGAGAGAACTTGCACCAGTAGAGATCAGATCTTCAACAACGATCACTTTACCTTCATTTATAATTTTTCCTTCTACTAAATTTTCCATCCCATGTTCCTTGGTCTTTGACCTTACATACAACAAAGGCAAATTCATCGCGTCGGCTATTAATGCTGCTTGTGGTATGCCGGCAGTAGCTACGCCTGCCACAGCATCTATGGCCGAATACTTGTTTTTTATGATTGAAATGAAGCTTTCTTTCACAAAATTTCTGATTTCTGGATAAGAAAGCGTAAGCCTGTTATCACAATAGATCGGTGCATTCCAGCTGGATGCCCATTTAAAAGGTTTGTGTGGCTGAAGCTTAACAGCTCCGATATCAAGCAACATAGCAGCCATTTTATTAGCAACAATATCCTTTTTACCTTGAAAATACATTGCTTCTTTCATTTCAGTTGATTTTAATTTGTAAATTTGAAAATTTCTTATTTAGATTTTAAAAATATTCCAAAATCACCAAATTATCAAATTGAAACTTTTCATAAACGACATCCCGGTTGAATTTATAAAAGAAAAAAAACTTTCTTCTAAAACCCACTATGATATTATTTTTTCCAGCAAAGATAAGATAGTTTTAAAGAAATTGACCGGAAAAGTATTGGTTAACAAAGCTACCCCAAAACATTTTGATAAGCTCTTCAAGTTTTTTAATCAAAAAAAACTCAAAAAGCTAACTTCTCTTACTTTTGCAGTAAGAAGCAAAAAACATTACAAAAAATTTCTGAAGGACCAGTTTCGTATTGTAAAAGCTGCCGGTGGTTTGGTTAAAAAAAACGATCAGATATTAATGATCCATAGACTGGGAAAATGGGATCTGCCCAAAGGCAAGCTCAATAAAAATGAAAGATCAAAGTTATGTGCCTTAAGAGAAGTCGGGGAAGAATGCAATATAAAAGTTGAATTGACCGGTAAATTGTGCACTACGTGGCACACTTACACAAGAAATAACAAAAGACTACTTAAAAGAACTAAATGGTACCAGATGCACTGTCTTGATGATTCAAAAATGGCTCCGCAAACCGAAGAAGACATTGAAGAGGTAAAATGGATGGACAAAGGTGAAATCCGGGAAGCATTGGAGAATAGTTATGAAACGATAAAGGATGTTTTTAGGAAGTATTATAGCCCTACGAATTACGAATAAGCGAATTACGAATAAAAACGCATCATTCGTAATTCGTAAATTCGTAATTGGTAGGGCCATGTGTTTACCAATCAGGTTTATTACTATTTGCCCTTTTTGTCGGTTTCTTTTGCATCTGCTGCAAGTATTGAATTTCACTGTTTCTCATTGCATCTAGTATCATTTTTGCTTTTTCGGGGCTAATGTTCATTTCCTGTAATTTCTGTTGGTCCATCATTGGAGCAGGGCGTTCCTGCTGTTCTTTCTTCTCCGGTTCTGCGGTTCTCTGATCCTTTGTTTCATTTTTCTTACCATCATCATTTTTTTGCTGATCTTTCTTCCCGGATTCTTCGTTTTCCTGGTTCTCCGATCCATCTTTTTGCTGGTCTTTATTTTCCTTTTGCTGGTTTTCCTTGTTTTGCTGATCCTGACTACTTTTGTTATCCTGATTATTTTGTTGCTCTTCTTGCTGGTTGTTTTTGTCTTGTTGGTCTTTATCTTGTTGTTTTTGCTGCTGCTGCTGGTCTGATTGTTTTTTAAGCAGCTCATAATTATACCGGGCGTCTTCATTAGAAGGATCGGCTCTAAGGGCTTCTTTAAAAAAGTTTAATGCAGCTTCCTTATCTTTCTGTTTATTTGCAATTACTCCCAATTGCTGATTTGCAACAGACCTTAATTTGTTGTCAGCAGCAATAGAAAGTTTTTTGTAAATATTGAACGCGCTGTCCATAACTGATAATTTGTAGTAAGCGTGGGCAAGATTAATCTGCACATTATCATCGCTAACCTTCAGTGAGTCCACGAGGTATGAATAGTGGTTTATAGCTTCCCTGTAATTTCCTGATTCAAATGCTTCCTGAGCCTGGTTTTTGATTTTATTGATTGTGGCGATGTTGTCAATACTGTTTAGGTTTAGAAATAATAATAGTATGAATGTAAGATGTATCATAGTTTTATCACTTTAACGGTAAAAAGCACGTCTGCTACCATAAATGGCAACAAAGCTAAGATAAGGAACCAATAATATTTATTTGCCGAAACATCTGTTTTTCGTGTATCTCGCAGCTCGCCTTCTATCTGGTTAATAGCATTTATTAAACGTGTAATATCATTCCTTGTTTTATTGATTTCAAAATAACTGCCACCGGTGATCCTTGCTAATTCCTTTAAGGAAGCTGAATTTAATTTGGATATTACGACTTTGCCATCTTTATCTCTTTTAAATCCTCCCCTAAGTGGTATTTTACTCCCTTCTTTAGTACCAACACCAAGCGTAAATAATTTTATATTATTTTTTTTAATATCATGAGCAATGGCTTTTGTATTCTCCCCAAAATCTTCACCATCACTGATGATAATGATCACTTTTGACTGCTTTTTTGTAGTGGTATTCTCAGTACCGGTCTGTTTTTTCAATGCGAGGTTTAAGGCCGGGGCAAGGTCAGTTCCCTCGCGGGGGACTAACCGGGTGTTTAGAGTTTCTATGAACAATGATAAAGCGCTTTGGTCGTAAGTGAGCGGACATTGGAGGAATGCTTCGGAGGAAAAAATAATAATTCCTATCCTGTCAGACGAAAATGCTTTTATAATATTTTTCAACTCGTATTTTACTTTTACCAATCTTGATGGTTGAATATCAAAAGCATCCATAGATTTGGAAAGATCAACAGCGATATAGATGTCCTTTCCAATGCTTTTGATCTCCTTTTTTATACCTCCAAATGAAGGGCTAAGCAATGCAATAATGAATAGTGCAAAATATATGCTTCTTATGACAAGTTTTATAGAAACAGCCCGGATTTTACCCGATTCTAATTTCCTGGCAATACCTACTGTTTTGAAAATGTAAAACAGGTAAGCTGCCACGAAAGCTATGATAGTCAGTACTTCAAAACTGCTAAATGCGTTATTCCAGGTCATAAAATTTAGTTATTGGTTTATTTAGTTAATAGTTTTAGTTAGTTGGTTACTGGTTTTGGTTAATTAGTTTTACCTGCCCGCCAATGGCCTGTGGCAGGCGGGTCGTCTCATAATTGCAACCCACTACTGATTACGAATAAAGTATTAGCATCAGGTTAAATGAGAAACATCATTTTTCTGCCTAAGTGTAAATATGGTATCATCATAATCCAGTAAATACAAACTCAGATTCTGATGCATAAAATCATCCATTTTTCTTAGATCATGCTTTAGCAGTAAGCACAAAAAGATACGCATAGCCCTTCCATGCATGCAAATCAAAATATTCTTTTCGTCCTTACGTGATTTGATCAGTTCTAATACAGATTTTTGTCTTTCCTGCACTTCAAGCGGACTTTCACCGCCCTCAATTTTCATCTCTAAATTTCCATTCTTCCATTCTGAAGTTATTTTTTGATAATACTGGTCATCTTCGGCAGTTATTTTAGTTCCTTCTTTGTCCCCCCAATCAATTTCCTTAAGTCCATCATGCTTTTCCGAATTAATCCCAAAATTAGCAAAATCCTGAACAGTTTGCACACTTCTATATAAGGTGGAGGTATATACCCTGTCAAATGGTACATGCTTATATGTTTCAAAAAACAACCTTGCCTGCTCGTGCCCTTTTTCATTTAAAGGTGCATCTACCCCGCTTCCCTGCACGATCCCTTTTTTATTATAATCTGTTTCACCGTGGCGGATGATATATATTTTTTTACCCATAATGTTCTCCCAGATGCAAATATACGAATGTTCCCCAAAGGGTAATCACCCGAAGGGTGAAATGCGAATAATACGAATGAAGAATCCCTGATGGCTATGAGAGGGATTTAGTATTAATTCGTATATTAGCATCGGGTTAAGTATATTTGCATCGGAGTTTATTGCTTTATTCGTAATTCGTATGGCTAATTCGTAATTCAAAATGATAAATACCAATATCAAAATAGAAGACCTGAACAAGTTCTCACAAAACAGTATGGGCGCTCATATTGGGATAGAATTCACTGAAATCAATAAAGATTTTTTATGCTGTAAAATGCCGGTTGACCACAGAACCAAGCAGCCTTATGGCGTCCTTCATGGAGGCGCTTCAGTTACGCTGGCTGAAGAATTAGGAAGCACTGCCGCTAATTTATGTCTGAAAAGTAAGGATCAATATTGTGTAGGTCTGGATATCAATGCCAACCATGTGAGAAGCGTAAAGAACGGAACCATTTTCGGCAAAGCCAAACCAATACATCTTGGTAAAAAGACGCAGATCTGGGAGATTAAAATCACCGATGAAGAGGGTGAGTTGGTATGTATTAGCAGGTTAACCATGGCTGTGTTGGACAAATGATACTAATATACGAATAAGGGTATATTAGGATTTTATTATTCGTATGAAACCAAATATAATTGCTAACACTTTATTTAATCCAGATGCCTTCGAAAAAAAAGAGGTACTGAATGCTTTTTACCAAACTGCATTATTTAAGCAATACCCAATTGCAATCTGGCAGCTGCCACAAACCGGAATCAAAAATGTTGCTATTAATCTTTCCAAAAAAGCTGAGATTACAAAGTTAGACCTGGAATCACAATTGTCTGGATTTGCCTTTTCGCCTTTCAATAATCTAAACGGAAAATCTACGATCTTTATTAAATCTGATCTCTATTTTAATACAGCAAAAAATAAAATCATTGAAAGTTTTAACCTACAGACTAGTCCTGCTAAAGCTGCAGCCAGAGATGAATTTTTCAAACTCCTGGAGGATTTTTTGATGAACATCCAGCCCTGTGATCCCGAGTACTCGGGATCACAGGGTAAACATCCAGCACCTGCCCGCCCGCCTGTCTGGCGGACAGGCCAATTGGCAGGCGGGTCCAGCATCCAGCACCAAGAATTTTATTGCCAAATTGTGAAAAAAGCCATCCGGGAGATCAAAAATGGTATTTTCAGAAAATTGGTTCTTTCCAGAACAAAAACTTTTGAACTAACTCAAAAACTTGATCCTTTATTAATTTTTGAAAAGCTTTGCAATGCTTATCCGAATTCGTTTATTTACTTAGTTTCAATTCCTGGAAATCCAACCTGGATGGGAGCATCACCAGAGATATTGCTGAGCGTAGATCATAACAATATATTCAAAACAACTGCCATGGCAGGAACGCAGCCACTGAAACCCGGAACCTCTCCCAAAAAGGCAGCCTGGACACAAAAAGAAATTGAAGAGCAGGCTTTGGTAAGCAGGTTTATCATTAATTGTTTTAAAAAGATCCGTTTACGGGAATTTGAGGAAGAAGGCCCCAAGACCATCATTGCCGGTAATTTAATGCACTTGCGAACGGACTATACAGTGGATATGAATGCTGTAAACTTTCCACAACTAGGTACAGTAATGCTTGACCTGCTGCATCCTACTTCTGCCGTCTGCGGCATGCCGAAAAATGAATCTATGGAATTTATTCTAGCCAATGAAAATTACAACAGGGAATTTTACACCGGGTATTTAGGGCCGGTTAATATGCCGTGTCAGGTGGAAACACCTGACGCCACAGAAACGCATCTTTTTGTCAATTTACGTTGTATGCAGTTGTCGGATAATAAGGCGATCCTATACGCAGGATCAGGAATTACAGAAGATTCTGAACCGGAGAGTGAATGGGAGGAGACGGAGTTAAAGTGTAAGACAATTTTGGATGTGATTGGTAAATGAAACCACGAATTACACGAATTACACGAATTACACAAATTAAATTAGTGTAATTCGTGTAATTAGTGGTTTAATTGGACTAAATCAAAATGCTCTTTCAGCCCATTATCAACATAGCAGAAATTTGCGCTAAAAAAAACGTAAAAGAAATTATTCTCTCACCAGGTTCACGATGTGCTCCGCTTACGTTAGCATTTGTACGGCATCCCCAAATTAATACACGTATCATCAGTGATGAAAGGTCAGCCGCTTTTATTGCTTTAGGAATAGCTCAGCAAACAAAAAATCCTTCCGTGCTTGTTTCTACTTCGGGTACAGCCGTTTTAAATTATGCACCTGCCGTTGCTGAAGCTTTTTATCAAAACATACCGCTAATAATCTTTACAGCCGATCGCCCACCAGAATGGATAGGCCAGCATGACGGGCAAACCATCCGCCAGAAAGAAATATACGGCAAAAATTGTAAAGCAAGCTATGAATTACCGGTTGACTACGCCCATCCTGATGCTGGCTGGCAAATTGAAAGAACGATCTCTGAGGCAATCAACATCAGCAACACTTATCCTCATGGCCCTGTACACATAAATGTCCCGATAAGAGAACCATTTTATCCCTCTGAAAATGAACGTTTTGAATACACCACAAATATTAAAGTGATCGACCGTGTAGAATCAGAAAAATGCCTTACAGACAAAACCTGGGATAAATTATTTAAGATATTTCAGGCCTCACCAAAAAAATTAGTTGTTGCAGGCCTCCAGCACCCTAATCAAAAGTTACAACAAATATTGGATGATTTTCAAAAAAGCACCGGTATCCCTGTTATAACTGATATTAATTCCAACTTGCATGGTCTTCAAAATATTATACAACACACCGACCTTATTTTAGCTACAAAAAACGAAAAAACATTAAAAGAACTGGCACCCGACCTATTAATTTCCTTTGGCGGCCCCGTGATATCAAAAAGCACTAAACTATTTCTCAGAAAGTATCCGGCTAAAGCACACTGGCACATTCAGCCCGCAGGAAATGTCGCTGATACTTTTAAAACACTTACAGATATTATTAATGTGACTCCCAAATATTTTTTCAGTGAAATTATGCGCAAAGCGCATAGCGCAAAGCGCATGGCGCAAAGCGCATGGTGCATAGCATGGGCGGACCGGGAACAAAAAGCTCAGAATTTTTTAACCAATTTCTTTGATAACAAGCCTTTCAGTGAATTTGAAGCGGTTTCAGAAGTCCTTAAAAATCTGCCTCAAGACAGCATTCTGCATCTTGCAAACAGCATGCCCGTTCGATACGCAAGTATATTGGGGATAAGCGTTGGCAGTTGGCAAAAGGCAGTTGGCAATATTGCCAACTGTCCATTGCCAACTGCCAACTTGGGGGCTGTGGATTTAAGATTGGCCATCTATTCAAACAGAGGTACTGGCGGAATTGACGGCTGTATCAGTACTGCAGTTGGTGCAGCAGTTTCTACAAAAAAGATAACAACCGTACTATCAGGCGATATGGCTTTTTTTTATGATAGAAATGCTTTGTGGAACAATTACATTCCGGAAAATATCAGAGTGATAATCCTGAATAACCATGGTGGCGGCATATTCGGTTTGATTGACGGGCCGGATAAGTTGCCCGAACTGGATGAATATTTTGTTACAAAACAACCATTAAACGCCAAAAATACAGCCAAGGATCATAATTTGGATTATTTTTGCTGCGATAAAAGAGAAGAGCTCATCAAATATTTAATAGAATTTTTTAACGTTAGCCGAAAGGCGAAAATATTGGAAATAGAGACGGATATACTGACAGACAGGAAAGTTTTTAATGATTTTAAGAACATGATTTCATAGCAAGGAAAATGCTTGATGGATGAAACCACGAATTACACGAATTACACAAATTAAATTAGTGTAATTATTAATTGTGGCTACACACCCCAATCCCGATTAAAATCGGGATGTCCCCTCTCAAGAGGGGAATTATAGCGTATTATGGGTGGGAATATGGGCCTGATTCCCCTCTGAAGATCTGTCTAATTCCCCTCTTGAGAGGGGACGTCACCCCGCTGTCAGCGGGGTGACGGGGGTGTGTTACAATATGAAGGTAAAATAAAAGTGACAAGTATGAAAAAAAGAAAAATTATTCCTTATAATCCAAAATTAAAGCAACTTGCAAGGAACTTAAGAAATAACAGTACACTTTCAGAAGTATTACTCTGGGAGCATCTCAAAGGAAAAATAAATTATTTATGAAAAATTTAAACATAGAAAAAACCCCCGACAGCCCTGCAGTAAATTTCAATGCAGACAGCGGCATACTTGAAATTAAAGGCAGGTCAATAGCTGATGATATTGTACATTTTTACCGACCAATATTAAGCTGGATAGACAACTATTGCAAAAAACCCCATCAAAAAACAGTGATGAAAATGTTTTTTGTATATTACAATACAGGTACTTCAAAAAGTATATCAGAGATTTTAAAAAAATTAGACGAGCTCCATAAAAAGGGCTTTGACGTCAAAGTTTGTTGGTATTATGATGAAGGAGACGAAAGCGCTATGGAAGATGGAGAAGATTTCAAAGATTATATAAGTGTGCCAATTGAGGTAATTGAAAGTAAAATATGAAAACCAAATTCCCCTGGAAAACCATCAAAGAATATAAGGAGATCCTGTTCCAATATTATGATGGAATTGCCAAAATAAGCATCAACAGGCCCGAGGTTCACAACGCCTTTACCCCGTTAACTGTGAATGAAATGAGCGAAGCATTGGGTCTGGCTCATGAAGATCAGAAAGTAGGGGTAGTGATATTAACCGGAGAAGGCGGCAAAGCGTTCTGCAGTGGCGGAGATCAAAGTGTTCGAGGGCATGGAGGTTATGTCGGTCACGATGGCGTTGCACGACTCAATGTATTGGATTTTCAAAAACAGATCCGTTCCATTCCCAAACCTGTGCTAGCGATGGTTGCCGGCTGGGCAATAGGGGGAGGGCATGTATTGCATGTAGTTTGCGACCTTACCATTGCTGCGGATAATGCCCGGTTTGGGCAAACAGGCCCTAAAGTAGGCAGCTTTGACGGTGGATATGGCGCCTCTTATCTGGCTAGGATCGTTGGTCAGAAGAAAGCACGGGAAATATGGTATTTATGTGAACAATATGACGCACAGGAGGCTTTACAAATGGGACTGGTAAACAAGGTAGTACCCCTTGAAAAACTGGAAAAAACCACAGTAGAATGGTGTAAAAAGATCCTCGAAAAAAGTCCGCTCGCAATAAGGATGCTTAAAAGCGCCTTCGATGCAGAATTAAACGGCCAGGCCGGGATACAGGAATTTGCCGGGAATGCCACCCTGCTTTATTATCTCTCAGATGAAGCCAAGGAAGGCAGAGATGCTTTTTTAGAAAAAAGAAAGCCTGACTTCTCAAAGTTTACCAAATTCCCTTGAGTGCTGGGAGTAGTACTTAGTTACAAAAGTAATAGTTATGCTCTAATTGTATATCGTAGACCTAACATGTCATCAACAACCCGTAAATACAAAACCTATCTCATTCTTCCTTTATCACTATTGTTGATAAACGTTTTTGAAGAAATTGCACACTACAAAGTTATTAATACAATTTATGATCCGCATATAAAAACTATTATTATGATATTTTTATATAGTATAGGATTTTTAATCGCTGCCAATATCATCACGCCCTGGTTAAAGAATTTTTTTATTTCCGCTCAAAAAAGTAGTAAAAAAGAAGGGGGTTATGTGGGAATTATTATGTTTTACCTTATTGCTTTTGCACTTATTTATTGGGTGTATTTTATAATTTATACAGAAGGAGCGCAATATTTGTTGCCGAAAGGGTGGAGATAAAAAATAGAACAATAGACAATAGACAATAGACAATAGACAATATGACAATAGACAATGACAATGACTATGACAAGGGGTGGTTATCATCGGATGACTCTCCAGGTTGTGCGTTTGGGTCATCCGATGAATTTGCTGGCAATAAGGCAATAAGAAAAAAAGGAAATAGGGAAATAGGGAATAAGGAAATGCAGTTGGCAATAGACAATAGACAGTAGGCAGGGATCTCCGCTATGCTCCGATTGGCAAAAGGCAGTTGGTAATAGGTAACAGTAAACAGTTAAATAACAAACGGCCAACATATTATATCCAAAATAAAATATCAAATACAGAATTCAAATTATATGAAGTATGGCTTTAATTATTGGAAATAAAACACTTGATTACCAGCAAGTTAAATCAATAAATTTAGACGAGTCTAAAAATCATATTCCTACAAATGAATATAAAACTATTAAGTTTTGTCAGGAATGGATGAGTGGGAAAACAGCGTTCAGGGTCAACACATCAGGCACTACAGGCAAACCCAGGCAAATAACCATTACGAGAGATCACATGATTACCAGCGCTCAATCAACAGGCAAAACTTTTGGTCTTGAAAAAGGAGACAGCGCATTGGTTTGTTTATCAACAGATCATATCGCTGGGATCATGATGTTAGTGAGAGGATTTGAATTGGGATTAAAATTAACAGTGATCCCGCCTACCTCTGATCCCTTGAAAGATTTTCCGGATAATATAAGATTTGACTTTACTGCTTTTGTTCCTCTTCAATTGCACACAATTATCAAAGAAAGTCCGGAGAAGATCAGTATTCTGAATAAAATGAAAGCCATCATAGTTGGCGGAGCATCCGTTAACGACTCATTGGAGAAAAAAGTACAGATCATTAAAGCGCCTGTGTACAATACATATGGTATGACAGAAACAGCATCGCACATAGCTATCCGAAGACTTAATGGACCTGACAGGTCAGCCTTTTATAAAATAATGGACGGTGTAGAAATAGGAATAGATCAGAGAAATTGCCTGAAAATAAAGTCTGCTAATAATAAATGGTTGATCACAAACGATTTAGTTGAAATCAGCCCCCCTACCGGCCCCCCTCTAACTCCAAGCCCACCTGAATCGGAGAAACGAGGAATCGGAGAAACGGAGAAACGGGGCAGGCAATTCACCGATTCACCGATTCACCCATTCATCGATTCGGTAAGGAATAATGGCGGGGGGGGATTTAGGGGGGCTGCTTTTAAATGGCTTGGCAGGATTGATAATATCATTAACAGTGGTGGCGTAAAAGTTCAGGTAGAAAAAGTTGAAGCCGCTTTAGAAACTGTCATGACTAAACTTAAACATAGTAACAGGTTGTTTGTAACAGGCCTCCCCCACCCTGCTTTAGGTAAAACTGTAGCTGTAGTTTTTGAAGGCAAATCATTTTCCAGGGAAAAAAAAGAAAAAATAAAAAAAGCGTTGTCACAGGTGTTAAGCAAATATGAAATACCGCGCTATTTTTACTATCTCAATAAATTTAAGGAAACACCTTCAGGTAAGATTGACATAAAGAAAAATACTAGTGTAGCAACAATTTAGTTTTGCAACATTAATTTGTAATAATATATTTTATGATTACAATATTGCGTAATTAAATTGTTGCTACACTGGATCCCTGAATCATTTGAAAAAATAATTTTAAAAAATAATTTATTTAATTAGGATTTCGGTGTTGGTATTTATAATTTTGAGCGCTAAATGGTATCAGGTTGCATAATTTGATCCCGGGAACTCTGGATCAAACTTAGAACCCGAAACTTTCCACCCTATTGAATAAGAAGAAATTCAACGGGATAAACTTTTTAATTTATGGGCATCTCTAAAAACTACATATTTTTTAAAACACACCCCTTGCCCCTCTTGATAGAGGGGAATGTATGGTGTAGTTTTTAGAGATGTCCTTATTACAATGTTGTCAAAACAAATACAAAAAGCACTCAATGATCAAATACAAAGAGAAGCTAATGCATCTTATTTTTATCTTGCCATAGCTTCCTGGTGTGAATACAGAGGACTGGATGGTTCTGCTAATTTTTTTTATAAACAATCTGAAGAGGAAAGGGGACATATGCTAAAAATATTCCATTACATTAATGAAGCTGGAGGTCATGCGTATACACCACTGATCGCAAAAACTCCCCGTGAATATAAAAATATTACCAGCATTTTTGAATTAGCCTTAAAGCAAGAGATGGATAACACCAGATCAATCAACAAGGTTGTAGAAATTTGCCTGAAAGCAAAAGATTATTCTACCTTCAACTTTTTGCAATGGTATGTTGCCGAACAGCATGAAGAAGAAAGGGCCTTTAAAACTATTCTTGACAAAATTAAAATTATTGGTGTTGATGGCAAGGGCATCTACCTGATCGATAAAGAAATTGAAAAATTAGCAGAAAAAGAATAAGAAAATGTGTTCAAGTGCTCATGTATTCTTGAATACCCGAATCGTAAACACATAAAGAAATTATGTACCATAAGGTTCTATTACTACTTATATTTAGTCTGATCTTTTTCGTAGTTTCCTGTGAAAACGAAACTCCTGAACAATATCCGGGATGGAAGCAATATAATAAGTCAAATTCGGACTTACCTGAAAATTATGTAAAAAAAATCGTGATTGATGCAAGAGGTAATAAATGGATAGCCACCTGGGGCGGTGGCCTGGTAAAACTTCCCCGGAACAGCAGCGAAGGGTCTGATAGTACAAATTGGATCATATATAATACCAGCAACTCAGATATCCCAACCAATTCAATACAATCACTTGCAATTGACAATAAAACAGGTGAGATATGGATAGGAACAAACGGTACCGGTTTAGTGACTCTATGGCCAAACAAGAGTTTATCTGAAAGTGAGATGTACAAACCAGCGAATGTAAAGTGTAAAATTTATCATACATCAAATTCAAAATTATCCAATGATAATATCGAGTCAATTACTATTGATAAGGATGGAAACAAATGGATCGCTACCTGGGGTGGTGGACTTATAAAGATTTCTTATGTTCATCAGCAAAAAATACAAAGACCTGAAAATGATAGCGCTGAATACGCTGATCCTGGAAATTGGACTATATATAACACTTTAAATTCCGGGTTGCCTGAAAATTGGATTCGTTCAGTTACAATAGACCAACAGAATAATAAATGGATTGGCACCGGGTGGGGAGGTTTAGTAAAATTTAGTGAAAATAGCACGAAAGATCCTGTTTGGACGATTTATAATACTACAAACTCACCCTTACCGTATAACCTTATCAGATCAATTGCTATAGATAACAGCGATAATCTATGGATCGGCACTGATAATGGCGGTTTGGTACATTTTGATGGAAAAAATTGGCAGATATACAACCGCTCAAATTCCAGACTGCCCAATGATTATGTAGGTTCTATTGCCATTGATAACAATGGAAATAAATGGATTGCTACCTGGTTTGGCGGCTTAGCCAGGTTTGACGGTGAAACATTCAAAGTCTATAACATTTCAAACTCAGGGCTCCCATACAACCTTGTGTCGTCAATTACAATAGATCGAGACGGAAATATCTGGATAGGCACGTTAATCGGCTTAGCAAAATTTGATGTTAGTAAAGAACAACAACCTGGCTAAAATTGAAAAACTTAATACGAATTTAAGTTTTGAGTCCACTCTAATAAGTCCAAAAAATAAAAATGCCACTAAAACACCAAAGCACTAAATCCCACAAAACATTGAAAATCAATCAAATAACTTTTGTGGGATTTTGTGTTATTTGTGCTTTTGTGGCGAAAATTGACTTTTTGGAGTGGACTCAGTTTTAAAGTACTAGCTTTATTCAAAACAAGTTTTTAATAAAAACCCCCGAGTACTCGGGGGGAAATACTTTTTTACCGGTATGATACAAGTCGACAGTCCACAGTCCACAAACAGCAGTATGTAATTTTTGCCGATTGCCGACTGTGGACTGCCGACTTCTGGCTGATTAATTTATATCAACAAAATTATCGTTAACATGTTATCAAAGTATGCTTTTTAAGAGCCTAATCCACATCGCATTTTTATCAACAATCCCATCTAATTTAGTTCACCCCGTTAGATATTTCTCTTTACAATGTCCTTCCAACTTCAATTATTTCAAGGGTTTAAAAGGAATTGCATTGTTTTTATTGATTTTTCCTAACAAAGTAAATGGACAAGGGAAATTACTCAATAAAGAAGAATTAGTACTAACTAAATATTACTATTCTATCAACGAAGCTTTAACAGAACCCGATAAGGCGTATGTAGTTGACTTAACAGGGCAATTTCTTACCGGGTTACCCGCAGGAATTAGTAAACTGCCCAATTTACAAGTTTTGAATTTAGGGGGTAATCAACTCAGCGGCTTGCCTGCTGAAATTAGCAAACTCCAGAATTTACAAAAACTATCGCTAACTAATAATCAGCTCAAAACTTTTCCTCTTGAAATTTGCAAATTACAAAATTTGGAGGAATTATACCTGGATGAAAATCGAATTACTGTTTTCTCGTCTAAAATTGCTCATCTGCAAAAATTAAAAATTTTGGGTTTGTCAGGGAATCAACTCAACGTTTTCCCTGATGAAATTCTCACACTAAAAAAGTTACGAACATTAGGTTTGTGGAATAATCAACTCAGTGTTTTGCCTGAAGAAATCTACACTTTGAAAAAGTTAAAAAAATTGTATCTGGGTAATAACAAACTTACTGCTTTACCTGCCCAAACTGGCAAATTGCAAAATTTGCAAATACTGGATTTGCAATCTAATCAACTCAGCCAATTACCTGCTGAAATAGGCAAGTTGCTGCATTTGCAACTATTGGATCTGCATAATAATCAGCTCAAAACGCTGCCTGTTGAAATGGCCGGACTGGTAAATTTAGAAGAATTGCTACTGAGCGGAAATCCTCTTCCCAAGAAAGAAAAAGAGAAAATTAAAAAGCTGCTACCTGATACCAGAATTGCATTTTAATTTAACTAAAAATTAACATCGGATTTACCAGAAACACAGATGAATCACTTCTAACTTAACGCTTGCCGACTCATTGACAATAGTAGAAGCATTCTTCATTATAGTATCAGGTGTTCCCTCTAAACCACCTTTACTAATTATGGTTGCAGGTGTCGTAATTTGAGGATGTGCCTTGGATTCATTGCATCCTCCTGAGTATCCATACCGATCTGTTTTTATCAGGTAAACATCACTACCCTGAGCTCCAAAATTACTACTCTCTCCTATGATAATAAAGCCGCCATCATCCGTACGCTGCAGTGAAAATCCATAATCAGGGAGGGGGCCACCATAAGTTTTATACCAAAGGATAGTTCCATACCTGGTTGCTTTAGCTAGAAAAACATCAGCATCACCAGTTCCATAACTAGTGGTATATCCGGTAATAATAAATTTTTCAGGCATAGGCACGTATTCATCGCTTTTTGTACCAAAAACGGAGTGAGCATAATCAATATTATCTCCCCCGATTATTTTTGACCAGGTCAGGTTGCCCTGCACATCAGTTTTGATCAAATAAGCATCCTCATCCTCTCCACCCAAACCAAAACTAAAACTACTGCCACAAATCATATAGCCTCCATCTATTGTTTCCAGAACACCACGGCCATAGTCTTTACTTTTACCTCCGTAAGTCCTCGCCCACAAAAGTTTTCCGTCTTCATCGGTACGCAACAAATATACATCATAACTTCCCGTACCAAAGCTATTGGTTTCTCCTGCAATAATAAATCCATCATCAAATGTTTGCTGTATTGAACGACCTACATCAAGTTTTTTTCCTCCATAGGTTTTTGACCAAATCAAATCCCCCTCCCAATCTAATCTTAATAGATATACATCATAATCGCCTGCACCAAAGCTGGCGGTCTCACCAATAATGATAAGTCCACGGTCATTTAATTCTATAATGGAATAGGCATAATCATTCTTTTCACCACCATAAGTTTTTGACCATAATATTTCTCCATCAGGATCTGTTTTTATCAAATATACATCGGCTTCCCCGGCACCAAAACTAAAAGTATAACCAAGTACGACATATCCTCCATCTTTTGTTTGCATAACATGGCGGCCATAATCACTATCCTTGCCGCCAAAGTTGTGTGACCATAATATGTTCCCCATCCGGTCTGTTTTAGTTAAAAACAGATCCGTACTACCTGCTCCAAAGCTGAAACTCTCTCCCATCATGATATAACCGCCATCTTTGGTTTGCTGTACAGACCAACCTGAATTTGTATTATTCCCCCTATATGTACTTTGAAAGGCAAACTGAGAGTAACTATCCTGGAATAATAAGAGAATATAAATTATAATACCAAGTTGTTTCATAAAAATTCGTTTATTGTTTATCTGATTAATAAATACGTAGTTATGCTCTTTATTTATCTCCACTACCAAATTGCAAGATAGTACTTCTATAACTTCCACCGAAATTATGAGCAGCATAAAATACCTGGCTTATTGCGTCTATCAATTGACTTTCAGTAAGTTCTTTCAAAGGGTGCACAAATATAGACCAAAGTAAACCATTATACAAAGCATATTTTACATCTAAGGCGCGATCAAACTGAGCTTTCAATAACTCTGAATAATAAGATTTTTTTATTTCCTTCTCATCTATAACGGGCGTGATAATTCGCATACGATTGTTTTTTTGATCTGTTATGACAATTAATATTCTATTAAGATAATTCAACTGCCAATATCCTTCCCTACTCTCAATTATTTCACCTTGCTTTTTTAAAATACCCTCTAACTTTTGATTATTCATACCCACAGAATCTATCTTATTTTGATATATATATGAGCTCGTATCTACCTTTAAGTTGTTTGATAAATTAGTTGCCCTGGCCATAGCAGCCAAAAACAGAATACTTATAAATGATAGGATAACTTTTTTCATAATCTTAGATAGCAATTAAGTGGTAAAGATAAAATTATTCTACTAAATAAACATAAATTAAATAAAGATTTGTATCTTTACGATTAAAAATGCTAAATAAAAATAAACTACAGATACAAACCAATATATACGCATTAAAATATAACTTTGGTAAAGAAATATAAATTATCTAATCACCTGTCTGCGTCCCGGGCACTCGGGACAGGCAGGTAAAATCACTAAATATCATGTACGGAGGAGGTAACATATTCGAAACCACAAAAACTGACGATCTCAAAAATGAAGATCCGGAGAAATTATCTGAATTTGAAGCACGTATCAATCGCGGGGAAAAAATAGAACCCTCAGACTGGATGCCTGCTTTATATCGTAAACAGCTAATACGAATGATAGAGCAGCACGCCAATTCAGAGATCATAGGGGCATTGCCCGAAGGCACCTGGATAACAAGAGCCCCTGGCTTTAAGCGTAAACTTGCCTTAATGGCAAAAGTACAGGATGAAGTGGGCCATTGCCAATTACTGTACAGCGCTGCCGAAACACTTGGCAAACCAAGGGAAGCCATGATCAATGACCTGATCAACGGCAAATCAAAATACTCCAATGTATTCAATTATCCTGCGTTCACGTGGGCTGATTCTACGGTTATTTCATGGCTTGTAGATGCAGGCGCCATCGTAAATCAACTTGCCAATGCCAAAGGAAGCTATGGACCCTATTGCAGGGCGCTGGACAGAATTTGTGCAGAAGAATCCTTCCACCTCAAATATGGACATGATGCAGTAGTAAGTCTTGCAACAGGTACAACCAAACAAAGAAAAATGATCCAGGAAGCCCTCAGCCGCTGGTGGGCGCCCATCATGCACTTTTTCGGCCCCCCTGATAAAATAAGCGTCCATACTGAAATACTGATGAAATGGAAGGTAAAAATGGCAACCAATGATGATATGCGCCAGACATTCCTGGATATGTATGTCCCTAAGATCTGGGAGCTTGGATTGACTGTACCCGATCCGAAGCTGCATAAAAACAAAGATACAGGCAAATGGGAATATACAGAACCGGACTGGGATGAGTTTTTTAAAGTTATCAATGGTGATGGCCCCTGTAACAAGGAAAGGCTGGCTGTTCGCAGGATGGCAGAGGAACGGGGTAAGTGGGTGAGGCAGGCGTTGTTGAGTAAAGAGGTTGCTTATGTGCAGCCGTTGGCTTAATTGTACCTCAACATTCATGTCGAGAATAAAATATATATTAAAAATTTAAGATTAACTAAACAAAAAATATTTAAATACAATTACAATGGATGAAACTTTTAATTGGTTCACAAAAGCAGATCTGACTAAATACGAGAATAAGTATATCTCTATTGTAGATAAACAGGTAGTATGTGCAGATGAAGACCCGGAAGTAGTCTACGAAACTGCTAAAAAGAAATATCCAGGCAAAGAAGTGGTACTTTGGAAGGTGCCTAATGCTGAAATTTGCATTTTTATACTTAAAAGAATTAGATGATTGAATTTGATTACAGACAGGAGCGTCTTCGATCGGGAGAGATAATATTTAGACCAGTTGCTAACATCTATATTCTCAGGAATAACAAAGAATGGATTTCTGAAAATTTCTATATAGATTCAGGTGCAGATTACACCATGATCTCTTATCGTATGGGTATATTCTTAGGTTTGGAAAAAATTGCTTTAGATGTAAAACAAATGGGGGGAATTGGTGGAGCTATTACTGCAAGATTTGCAATTGTTCCAATGAGAATAGAAAAACATCAATTTAATTGTACTATTGCCTGGGCTCAGATTGAACAAGTTCCCTTACTATTGGGTAGAAAAAATGTATTTGATAATTTTGATATAAAATTCCAACAAAGAAAAAAAAAGACTGCTTTTGAATGGCAAAAATCATAAATCTAATATGAAATCATTAGACCCACGCATCACCAGATTAAAATTGCCCGAAAAGTGGGATAATGAGATCAACAAATCCCCTTTGGATCAATTTGGAACCTGGGAAGTTTTTCATCAAAGGAAAGAAGGAATCCCTTACACGTATGTAGGGCCCGTGCATGCTCCAAACCAGGATATGGCATTTCTTTTTGCCAAGGAGCAGTATAGCAGAAGATATACATGCAGCGGGTTATGGATCGTGAAAACCCAAAATGTTTTTGTAACAGAATACATTGATTCTGAAGAAAACATATACGATAAATTTACAGGAAAGGGTATTCCTAACAGTGCAGCCGGTTCGGAACAATTTGAGATATTTCATCTCAACAAAAGAGGTAAGCAGCATGTACATGCTTACAACGTTAAGGCCGGGAATTATGAATCAGCAATCTTTGAAGCTAAAAAGCTTATTCTGAGCCCCGCCAATGGCAGGGAGGAACCCCCTAATAAAAAAGCCCCTATCCTTAACATTTGGGTAATTAAAACAAGTGACATATTATTTTCTAACGATGAAGACAAGGACATCTGGAATACTGTATCAGAAAAAAAATACCGTGACGCTATTGCTTATAAGTCAATGGATAAGATCAACAGGTTTAAGGAAGAACGGAGGAAAAGTGGCGGTGACAGTAGCAATAGGCAGTAAACAGTAGACAGTAGACAAGTAGACAATGACTATAACTATGAACGAATTAGCTATTAAAGACCTTTTATACAAAATTGCAGATGACCAGCTCATCATTGGCCACAGAAATTCCGAATGGACGGGTCTGGGCCCCTTGCTGGAAGAAGATATCGCATTTTCGTCTATGGCCCAGGATAAAGTTGGTCATTGTTTTGCATTTTATAAATTATTGAACCAGTTGGGTGAAGCAGATCCTGATTCTGTTGCTTTCGACAGAAAAGCTGCTGGATTTCACTGCTGCCACCTGGTTGAATTACCAATTGGCGAATACGATTTCAGCCTGATCCGGCATTTTTTATTTGATACTGCCGAAATGATCCGCTTTGAAATGTTAAGTAATTCATCCTGGGAACCTGTTGCGCAAATTTCCAAAAAGCTCACTGGAGAGGTTAAATATCACACTATGCACGCTAAAATATGGATAAAACAACTTGGAAGTGCATCTGAAAGTATAGAACGGTTGCAAAGATCATTAGAATATACCCTACCTTTCGCCCTGGGAATCTTTGAGCCATCAAAATTCGAAAAAGAATTGGCTGAAGAAAACATTTTTGAAGGAGAAAACGTTTTAAAAGAAAAGTGGATAGAAAGGGTTGAAGAGGTCATCAGCAAGACTGGTTTGGAAATGCCCGATCATAAGATCATGAGTCCATCATTCGGTGGAAGGTACGGTGAGCACACTGAACATTTGCAGCCCTTGCTAAATGAAATGTCAGAAGTTTTTAATATTGATCCAACGGCAGAGTGGTAAGAGCAATGACGAAGTACGAATTCGTACTTTCTAAATTCTATTGATGAAACTAACTAAAAAAATAGTACTCAATTATCTTCATGAAGTCAAAGACCCTGAAATTCCGGTGTTATCATTGGTTGACCTGGGAGTGATTACCAATATAGATATCTCTGCCAATGACCATGTAAAGGTAGAAATGATACCCACCTTCATGGGCTGTCCGGCCATTGATTATATGAAAGCAGACGTGATAAAAGCGCTTAAAGAAAAAGGCATAGAAAATTGCGAAGTCAACGTAACAATAAACAAACAATGGAATTCAAATCTGATCACTGAAAAGGGCAGGCGCGCAATTAAATCGTTTGGGCTTGCCCCACCACAAATACACAACATGAACGTTGAGGTTGATATTATTGAGAATGTAGCATGCCCGTTTTGTGATAATAAAAATACCGAGCTTAAAAATCCTTTTGGCCCGACCCTGTGCCGGTCCATGCATTATTGTAATGATTGCAATCAAATGTTTGAACAGTTCAAACCCATATAATGGACGGCATCGTCCGACCACTAAGGGTTGCTCTGGCGCTGGAAAGTGGTCAGACGAATAGTGTTGGCAAAATAAAAGTAATTATTAATTTTTCTATTATACTCATTAAACCTTTTAAAATCATGAAACTTAAATATTTAATCTACTGTCTGGTACTTTCTATACTCATATTCTCATGTGAAAGAAAGAAAAGAGCTGCTGCGACTTCTGAAGAAGCGATCGCGAAAGTAAAAGTTGATATTGAGGCGCTATCTGATAGCATTAAAATTGCCTGGGAGGAGATGATAGCTGATGATGACCAAATGTTAAGTGATATAAAAAGGCTGCTGGAGGAAATTTCATATACGTCAAAGTACAACGTATTATTGCACGATTCATTAATAAAATTACGTGAAAAATTAATACAGGCAAGGTATGACGAGAACAGTATGGCGGCATCCGAAAAAATTGATCAGTATGATGAGCTTACTGATTCACTTATAAACGGATTAATGAGATTGCTTACAACAACGCCAGACATTGCAAGTTATCCCTTATGTGGAGAATTGATCAGTGAGATCAAGCATTCTTATAACAAGGCAATTTTATACAGGATAGGATACGATGATTGGGCAAAGAAGTATAATGAATACATCAAAAAAAATAAAAAACAAATTAAAAAATTGGGCAGGCAATATAAAGAGAAGCCATTGTTTGAGATACAGGACTAAATAATTTACAATTTCTTTACTTTTTCTTGAAGAATTGAAAGGGCAAGGTCAATCGTTTCCAAATGCGTCCTGAAGCAAAGCACTGCCAAACGAATATAAAATTTACCATCAATCAGGGTCGAAGAAAGAAAAACCCTGCCATCTTTCCGTATTTCCTCCACCAACTTCTCATTGAATAGATTGACATCTTCCTCTTTTTGTGGGACTACTGACGTGCCACCGCTCTTAGAGATGGAACGCCTGCCTGAAGCTGGAATATATCTGAAAATGACAACAGAAAGATGAGGGTATGGGCCAACTTCGAATCCATCAATGGCCTGGATTTTTTCATAAAAATACCGGGCTAACAGGATCTTTTCTTCCAAAGCGGCCTTAAAAGGCGTTAATCCAAACAATTTTAACGGCAGCCAAAGACGTAACCCTTTAAAATGTTTTGTAAGCTCAGGAGAAAGATCGGCAGGTGAGTGCAGGGAGCTGTCCCCCACAGAATCAGGATTTCGCTGTCGCTCAATATGCCTGCTCCCTGCAACTGCTTTTTCTGCATCCTGCATATAATAAGCCGTATAGCGATGGGATTGATAAAGGTGATCCGTATTTTTGACCAATACAGCGCCTGATCCATAAGGAAGGAAAAGCCCTTTATGTGGGTCCACAACAATTGAATCTGCTTTGTTTAGCGCTTTAATATGTTTCCAACTGGCAGAAAATAATTTCTTTCCTTTATCGCAAAGTGTAAAAAATCCACCGTAGGCAGCATCTACATGAAGCCAGAGCTTGTATTTTTGAGCTATAGTTCCAATATCAGAAATAGGGTCTACGGCCCCTGTGTCTGTTGTTCCTGCTGACACAATAATAAGCCAGGGTATTAATCCTTGCTTTTTGTCTTTCTGCAAAACATTTTCAAGCGCATTGGTATCCATGCCGAAATTATGATCCATTGGAATATATCTCGTTACTGCTTCACCCAATCCCGCTATCCGGATTGATTTATCAACAGAATGATGTACCTGGCGGGTAAGATAAATAACGGCTTTATGATAATCCTTCCCTTGTAGTGGATGTGCATCTCTTGCAGTAACAATTGCAATCAGATTAGCAAGAGAGCCACCGGAAGTCAGATTTCCACCGGCTGTTTTAGGATAGCCAATTATATTGCACATCCATTCAATCAGCATGTTTTCCATCCTCACAGCGCCAGGTCCTGCAAAAAACACCCCTGCATAGTGGTTTGTAATAGCAGCGATGTAGTCACCAAGCGCTGAGGGGTAAATTCCACCTCCGGGTATATATGCCAGGTGGCCGCCTGATGCGGGATTCAGGCCTGGTTTATCCAGGTTATCTTCAATAATCCTGATTGCAGCGTCTATATCAATAGGTTCGTCACCAATTGGTGAATCATATAAGCCTATACCATTATCTTCAGATATATTGTAGGTTAGCGTGGTATTGATCTTGTTCAAAAAGTTTTCGGTATAGTCAATTACTTTATCTCTGATATTTTTTCGTTCTTCAGTAAGAGGTTCCAGGCGCTTAGCTACAAGTTCGAGTTGTTTGATCTTATTTAGCATGCTGTAAATTTAACATTTTATCCACAATATCTTTGATTTAAATTTAGTACTTTCTATTCTTGTAAATTATATTTTTTTAACCAAGAATTACGCGAATATTTTTAATTAGTGTAATTAGTGGTTTCAAAACATGGAAAACAAAATCTGTCTCATTACCGGTGCAAATGCAGGGATTGGAAAATTTACTGCAATGGGATTGGCGAAATCAGGCGCTAAAGTGATCATGGTGAGTAGAAACAAGGAGAAAGGAGAAAAAGCATTACAGGAAATTGTGGAAAAAACCGGAAATAACCAGGTGGAATTACTCACTGCCGATTTTACTTCATTTGAATCGGTAAAAAAACTCGTACTTGAGTTTCTTTCTAAATATAATAAATTAGATGTGCTCATTAATAATGCCGGCACATTTTTTTCTGAACTTCAGTACAGCAAAGACGGGATTGAAATGCAGTTTGCCGTAAATCACCTCGCTCCGTTTTTACTTACCAACCTATTGCTTGATACGCTTAAAAAATCTTCATCTTCAAGGATAATCAATGTTTCATCAAAATTACATTACAGGGGCAGCATTGATTTTGATGATCTGTACCTTAAAAAAGGGTATGATGGTTTGAAGGCATACTGCCAGTCAAAATTAGCCAATGTATTATTTACTTACGAGCTATCCCGTAGATTAGAAGACACAGGTATCACGGCCAACTGCCTTCACCCAGGCGGAGTAAGGACAGGGCTTGTAAATAAAAACGCGTCAGGAATTTATAAAATAGGGTGGATATTTCTTAAGCCATTTATGATCTCACCGGCAACAGGAGCAATAACTTCCATTTACCTTGCCAGTTCAAATGAAGTAGAGGGGATCACAGGAAAATATTTTGATAAGTGTAAACCTAAAAGGTCTTCAAGGATTTCTTGTGACAGGGAAATAGCTGGCAGGTTATGGGAGGTGAGTGAAAAGTTAACGGGGATTTTAAGGTCTTTTTGAACATGAGGCATAACAAGGATGCAAACAATATTTCGTTTATGTGATAATTTAATAACGAATAATTATTTTTCTAATGACAGTTGAATCTCCATCAGTAACTTTAATGAAATACATCCCGTTACTTTGATCGAACATGTCAATAGTTACATGGTGCTCGTTGGGGCTCAACCGGACATTTTTAACCAATTTGCCAAAGATATCGTAAACAAAAATATCTTTAGCGCCAGTCTGCTCATTGGCAAAAATGATATTAAAATAGCCCGAAGAAGGATTGGGGTAAATTTTTATGCTGCCAAAGTCAATGAACTCATTTATATTACTTACTATTCCTATAATAACTGTGTCAGTGACACTTTCACTACAAAGTATATCCGCCACAGTTATTATGTACGTTCCTGAACCAAGGCCGGTTGCTAAAGGAGTAGTTTGAGTTGAATCATCATTCCACTGGTAGGTATAAACTCCGGAGCCACCAAGAACAGAAGCAATAGCTGTACCATCATTACAAGCCGGACAGGTTGCATCGGACGAAGAAGTTATTACAGAAAGCGCTGCCGGTTCACCAATAATAACCGTTGTAGTGGAAGTGTCACCGGTTGAATCGATCACTGCCACACTATAAGTACCAGCACAAAGTCCGGTGGCTGTAGCTGTAGTTTGAACAGAATCATCATCCCACAAATATGTAAAAGGGGGAATTTGATTAGCGCTGCCGATTGCCGTAGCCTGGCCATTGCAGGTCCCTTTACATGAAACATCCATTGCTGAGGTAATAAAGGCACAGTTTTCAGAGGTACAGTTTGATATCCTTATATTATCTATCTGAGTTTTATGGGTAAAGCCAAAGAAATTATATAACAGATTGGCGCCCTCAAAAGTGATTTTCATTATGTTCGTTGAAGTATCAATATATGAGGTCAAATCAAATATGTTATGCTTCCAGATATTTTCAAAATTAATACTACTTGGGTTGAAACATGTGTCAAGTTGTACACCATTTACCAATACATGAAAATTGGTGAGTGATGGATCCCATTGAAACCATTGCCTGATATCAAATTCAAGATACAACGTGTCATATCCGGTTGTATTTACAGTTAAAATAGCAGATGAAGAATAATCAGCATTAATGGTGAATGTGCTTTCGCAGCCAAAAGTAGTATCCCAGCCTGAAAAATTACCAGAAGAACCGGCAAAAAATAATCCTATACTACCACTTTTGCCTTCTGAACTTTTTATTTCAGCATGAGAATTAATATCACTGATTATACACAATGAAGCGCTGGTATCTTCAAAGTCTTCAAAATAGGGAACTGAAACAATTCCTGTCACATCAGTGAGAGCAATGAAGTCACTTATTGTATTGCTGCCAATATTATTATAGGCATTTAATGTTACAGTATATATGCCCGGGTTAGTAAAAATATGAGTAGGCATATAATTCGTAGAAGTATTATTGGGTGAAGCTGGATCTCCAAAATCCCAAAAAACAGAATCAGCATTGATGCTGCTGTTTTTAAAAGTGACTTCATAAGGGGAGCAGCCTTTGATATTAGCTACTGAAAATGATGCAGCGGGAGGTTGTGTATGCGGTCCTTGTCTCATTACAAACAACCCGTATGTAATATCACATCCTAAAATATTGCCTGAAGGCAGGAAAGGATATACTCCCCAACACCCGTTATAACCGCCATAACCAATATTATCAGGATAGGTGTCATAATAAGAAACCTGAGTGGCTAGTGTATCATTTGTAATATCAAAAACCTGGACGCCATCTTCATAATAAGCGATATAAACACTATCACCTTTGATAAAGGGATTGTGAGCCATTGCGCCTGTATTTGAACGAAAAACGCTCTTTAACACAGGGTTGGAAATATCGGATATATCATAGATCTTTAAACCGCTGCCCTGTGTTTCATCAGCAAATATCAATGTGTTGCCATCTTCTGTTACCCAGGAGGAGTGATTGTAACCTTGTTCAGGGTAAGTTGTGATGCTGCTGATCAGCTGAGGACTAACGGGATTGGTTAAATCATAGATAAAAAATCCGTCATTACCATTAGAGCAGTAGGCAGTATCATTTCTAACATAAGCATCATGGACATACATCCCTGATAAATTCACAGTAGCTAAAAGGGTGGGATTTTCAGGGTTAGTAGCTATATCCAGCACCTTCATACTCCATGAAAAGTCTCCCAAAATATACAACCTACCGCTGGCAGTATCGATAAAATTGGTATGTGCATTTGAAAAAAAAATATTACTGTCGAAAACTTTATCTACAGAATCCGGCAGATACTGCAGGTCAAAAATTTGAAGAGAACCGGTGCCCTCGTCAGTTACTCCATAGCAATAATTTTTGTATGTTTTATAATCTCTGTGTATTCCACCTGTATTTTTTCCAGGTTCTTTATCACATAGTACCGGATTATATGGATCGGTCACATCCACAAAATAGGTGTAATCTTCATTGCCAAAAATAGCATATTCATTACCCGTAGAATCCACATATCCCCATACATCGTTGTAATTCAAATTAACAGTAGTATCTTTCCAATTTGACAATAAAGTCATATTTGAAGAGACCTGGGAGAAACAGTTGGCAGTTGGCAGTTGGCAGTAAGCAGTCAGAAATACTGCTGCTATTACAGCTTTTGCCTTTCTTTGTGAAATTTTTGTAATTGTTTTCATCGTAAAATAAATTAAAATTCTGTTGCGCTAAAATACACAAAAAGTTGCAACATTAAGCTTTAGGAACATATTTCATTACTTTGGTTAATTTTGCCTCAAGCTCTTTGTTTTTTTTCTTTATAGAAGATATCTGTTGATTTTCCTACTCTTTATTATCTAATACTGACATAAATCTGCCTATTTTTAAACTCAGTGCAATAATAAGAGCAGTTATTGCAACTATAAATGTTCCTAAAAAACCAAATATTGACCATGTAGTTGTATTTAAAGTATCAATTCTTTGATCTACATAACCAATTCTTTGATAAATTCTTTGATCTAAATAATCAATTTTTTGATCAATTCGTTTAATTTCTGCTTTGAATGTCTGCTCTAACTTGATTTGATTCTTTTCAATCTCTGTTACTTTCTTATCAATTTCTATCAGTTTCTTATAAATTTGGGCGTTACTTACCTGCTCATTCGCAGAGGCATAAT